>NZ_JAAGPG010000060.1:0-28062 GCF_017104665.1 Burkholderia sp. Se-20378
TCACGTGACGCGGCGAATCGCGGCGGCCGCCACCGGCCGCCGGGCGGCGGCGCCCCGGATGGAAATTGGTGTCGGCATCGGGTATAGTCGTTCGCGACCGGCGAAACGCCGGTCCTATCACATCAGGAAGGCGGGAACGCCCAGATCACGACGGAAGCGATGACAGTGCCTATTGAGCAACCGACCAGGAAACGGCGCACATCGAGTGCTGCACCCACCGGCGCACAGCCCGAGGGCCTTCGGGCCCAGGGTGTTCGTACGCGCAAACTCATCGTGCGCGTGGCGCGGAAACTCCTGCTCGAGGGTGGTGCGCTGGAGTTTTCCCAGCGCGCGGTCGCGCAGCGCGCCGGCATCAGCGTCAGCAACCTCCAGTACTACTTCCCGACGCGGCTCGCCGTGCTGCGCGCGGTCATGGAGCCCGAGATCGAGGCCTACCTGACCGAACTGAAGCGCGCGCTCGAAAGCGGCGCATCGCCGCGCGAAACGCTCGATGCATTGCTCGGGATGGCGCTCGAGAATGCGAAGGACGTCAAGGGCACGGCCTTGTGGGCCCACTTCATGTCGTTCGCGTCGATCGATCCCGAATGCGCGCGGCTGATCGACGAGTGGTATGCGTCCCTGACGCAAGCCATCACCGCGCTCGTCCGCTCCGTGAATCCGGGCCTCAAGGCAGCGGACGGCGAGCACGTGGCGATGCTGCTCGTCGCGATGGCTGACGGGCTGGCACTCCAGTACACGATGGGACGGCAGACGGAGGGGCTCGATGCGAGATTCCTCGCGTCGGTGTACAACCTGGTGGAAGGCAAGGCGTCCGGCGGCAAGAGCCGGTAGCGGCCGCAGCCTGGCCAGGTGACACGAGAAGACAGGGCATGCCCTGTCTTTTTTCTTTTGCAGCCGCCGCGCGCGATGCCTGGCACCGACGGTGTGCGGGGGAGCACTCAGCTTGCTCGTGATGGGGTGCCGAACGTCCCGCGGAATTTCGCGAGCTGACGCGATTCCGCCACGCGCTGTCCGTCCATATCCCGCAATTCACCGTCGATCACCAGCAGGCCATTGCGAACCTCCTTCGTCACAAAGCGTGCGTGGATGGGGCCGGGGTTGGCCTTGATGTGTACCGCATATTCGATCGTCGGGACTGGTCGCCACTCGGCGCGATCGATGAGGTTGTAGATCGGTGGCGGGAACGCATCGGCGAAGAGGGTCAGCGACGCGAGCGTCGGCGATGCTTCGTCATCCAGAGAAATCCATCCCTCGATGGTCGCGGCGTGTTCAGGCCCGCTGTTCTGCAATACACCCGGTGCGAGACGCAGGTTGAACTGCGAGATGAACGACCGCATCGGATCGGGGATCGCCAGCGTGTCGATGCTCACGCATGCGTGATAAGGCGTGACGGGCAACTGCGGTCCCGCGCAATGCGATGCCGAGGCACCGGTCGTCCGCGAGAAATCGGTGAACGTCGCCACGTAGAACGCCTTGAGTTCCCCGTCCTGCATGAGCGACAACGTCGCGCGCGACAGGCTTTTCGTCGATCCGAGTTCAACGATGCGAGCCGTTGCCGGGCCGGAAACGGGATGTCCGAGAAAACTCGCATTGATCCACAACAGATCGGGATGCGCGCTGCGGCCGGCGAATGTTTCGGCTGCGAGCCCGGTGAGGTAGCCGCCGTTCGGATAGCCGAGGACGTTGAATCGCGACGAGATATCGACGGGGATTTCCACGCAGGCGCCTGACATTCCTGTTCCCATGAAGCCATGCCCCGTCGACGAGGCGGGGAATCGATTCGCCGCCGCAAGTGGATGGCCGGCGCATACACGCCGCGCGGCACTGCAAATTCCGGCGGCTCGACGCGTTTTCTCGCGTGAATTCGTGACGCCAAGCATAGCGACCACGTGCGCCGCACCGAAGTTTATTTTATGAATCGGCCCGTATTCGTGCGATGAATGATTCGCGACGAACATCGTCGCGCACAGGCATGCATCGACGCTCCGAAGGCAGGGTAATCCCCTGTCTTTGTTTTATTCCGGTTGTATGTATCATGACCTACGTTTGTCACATATTCCTACAAATGGATTGCACGGTTCGTCGACTTGCCTTGCGCCAAAAGCGGGGCAGGGATGGCGGCCGCAATCCGATCGGTTCGGAACGACGTGCCGAACGGGCCGCCTATCGTTCGTCATCCTGATGGACGGCTCCCGAGTGATTTTCATTGCAGTAGCGAACACACCATGCCAAAGAAGTCTTTCCCCAATGGAGCAGCCGACCTGCATCGGCGGCAGTGGCTCAAGTACGCCGGTGCGTCAGCCGCCGCCGTGGGCACGCTGGCGATTGGTGCTCGCCAGGCGAGCGCCGGCGAAGGCGGCCCGTCCGGCAATCCGGGCGACGTGCTCGACGTAGTCATCATCGGCGCGGGCCTGGCCGGCCTGACGGCGGCGCGCGATTTGCGCCAGGCCGGTTGCGAATCGTTCGTGGTGCTCGAGGCGCGCGACCGTGTCGGCGGCCGGACCCTCAACTACAACGTGGACGGCGGATACGTCACCGAGGTCGGCGGGCAGTGGATCGGGCCGGGCCAGACCGCCGTCGCCGATCTTGCGCGCGAGCTGGAGGTCGGCACGTTCCCGAGCTACTACGAAGGCAAGACCGTCATCCTGGGCGGCGAAGGCCGCGTGGCGGTCGACCTGAAAGGCACGTTCGGCACCGACGAGGCCATTTCGTCGAAGCTGAGCACGATGTCGCGCGACGTGCCGTCGGGCGCGCCGTGGACCTCGTCCCGGGTCGGCGAACTCGACAAGCTGTCGGTGGCCGACTGGATGGTGAAGCAGGACATCAAGCCCGAGGACCGGATCGGTTGGGACGGCTCGTGCACGCTGTCCGGCGGTGCTCCGCCGGTCAAGATGGGGCTGCTGCACTTCCTGTCGATGATCAATTCGGCGTCGTGCGACTACACGCAGCTCGACTCCATCAAGCACAGCGCGCAGGAAACGCGCTTCATCGGCGGTTCGCAAATCCTCAGCACGAAGATGGCCGGGCGCCTGGGCGACAAGGTGCGCCTGTCGACCCCGGTGCGCCGGATCTCCAACTGGGATCGCGACGTCGTCACGCTGCATACCGATCGCGGAGACGTGCGTGCGCGGAAGGTCATCGTGGCCATTCACCCGGCCCTGTGCAACCAGGTGCAGTTCGAGCCGCCGCTGCCGGAGAAGCGGGCGTCGCTGCAGCGCGCATGGCCCGCTCACTCGCCGGCGCGCAAGACCGCGATGGTCTATCGCCGTCCGTTCTGGCGCGGGAAGGGGCTGAACGGCCACATCTTCCAGGCGGGCGGCCCGGTCATCTGGGCCTACGACAACTCCCCGCCCGGTGGCGAGATCGGGATCATCAATGCGTTCGTCCGGAACGCGCTGCTGCCGTCGGACCGGAAGGCCGCGCAACGCATGCTCACGGAAATCTATGCGCAGGCATGGGGCGACGACGCGCTGTCGCCGGTGTCGTATCACGACCACGACTGGAGCCGCGTCGATCCGTGGACGATCACGTGCGTGTCCGCGATTCCGCCGGGTTTCTGGAGCGCGCACGGAGACGGGCTGCATCTGCCGTGCGGCAACCTGATCTGGTCGGGAACCGAAACCGCGAACATCTGGGCGGGCTACATGGATGGCGCGGTGCGCTCGGGCCACCAGGGCGCATTGCAGGCGTTGAACGGCTTGCGCCGCGCCTAGGAGAGCAATCATGAAAAAACGCATTTTGCTCGCCGTTGCGGGAGTCGTCGCCGTGTTGCTCGTCATCTTCGGGCCGTCCCTGCTGAACCTGTACCGGCTTCAACAGTTCGTCGCCGCGTCGGAAGACGCGTATCGCGCCGACGGCGGCCCGTGGCCGCACCAGACCGATACGTGCCTGGGCTGTCACGGCGACAAGGGCACGTCGCTCGAGCAGGGCTATCCGAGCCTCGCGGGGCAACCGGCGTCCTACGTGGCGGCCCAGCTTCACGACTTCGCGAGCGGCAAGCGCGCGAACCCGAACATGGCGCCGCTGGCGATGAGCCTGAGCGAGACCGACATCAAGTCGCTGTCCGACTACTACGCGCGGCAGCCGGCCCGCCGCAACCGCTACTTCGAGCCCGATCCGCAACTCGCGGCGCAAGGCAAGCAGTTGGTCGAGAAGGCGACGTGCGCCGCGTGTCACGGCGCACGCCTGATGGGCCAGGCGCAGTTCCCGCGGCTGGCGGGCCAGGGGCACGACTATCTGCTGAAGCAGATGGACGCGTTTGCCGCCGGCACGCGCACCGAAGCGACCGGCACGATGCAGCGCGTCACCGCGGCGCTGTCGCAGAAGGAACGCGAGGCCGTCGCCCAGTACCTGGCAAGTTTGAATCCGGAGCAGGAATGATGAACCGTACGCAATCGGAATGGAGTGTTTGATCATGGACAGCAGATCGCTCGTGCTTTGCCTTGCCAGTGCGTTGCTGGCGACCACCACCGCCATCTATGGCTGGAGATTTCTCAAGAAGCGCAATTACCTGCTCGGGATCGAGTGGTTCATCGTGACGGTTTCTTCGTCGAATGCGCTGATCTATTTCGCGACTCACTTCGAGCTGTCGGGGCTCATCTCGCACTTTCTGGATGCGTTTTCCCGGGGCTTCGGGATGCCGATCGTCGCCGTCGCGGGCCTGATGGCCGTGACGCGCGGCTACAAGCCTTCGGGGTGGCAGGACGTCGCGCTGTTCGCGATATCGGCCGTCGGCACCGTCGTGCTGGTGTCGGGCGTCGTCGGCAAGGCGCTGCCTTACTTCTATGTCGCGATGTGGGGATTGCTGACGATCTATCTCGCAGGATTCGTCCGGAAATTGCTGGCGGCCGGCGAGCGGTTCCATGCGATGACATCAGCCATTGCGGCGGTGACCTCGCTCGCGATCGCATGCATCTACGATTTCTATCCGATACCCGGGGACGCACACAACGTCGTGGTCAATTTCTACGTATTCGCACTGGTGACGTGGTCGTACGTGACGGTCGTGCTCTATTACGCCTATTGCGCGCTGGAGCGCGCAGGTCAGACGCATGACGCCAGCCGGCTCCGCTCGACCCGGAACGGGAATCGTCGCCTCGCGTAAGTGCGTGGTGAAGCGCATCGGGGCATTTGCGTCGTTCGATGACACGCGCCGGAGACGGCCACTGTGTCATCGAGTCGCGCTGGGCTGAATCGCTTCCGAAGCGTACCGCGACCGATAGCGTGTGTGACCGACGGCGATCCGGAGCGAGACGCGCGCGCATCGACGTTGGCATATCCGTGGATCTTCGCGGGGCGGTCTCGATATCGATCCAACGGTGACCTGACTGCATCGTTATCCGAACTTGTTTTGAATTGACAGATATCGGAACGGAGCTGTCGACGACACGTTAAGGCCGTCAAGTAATCGTCACAGGAAAGAGGGGCGTTTGCTCCTCGCCTGACCTTTCGTCCCGCTCGCCAGGCGGCGCGCCAGCTGGCGTGCGGCCGCGGACGGCTGCGCGCGGCCGGCCGGGAGCGCGGCTGTCATCCCGCTTCGTCCAGGCATTGCATCCGCACCGGGAATACCCGCTCTTTTTATTTCGTTCTAAATTTATCATCATTACCTAACATTGTTATTCCGAACTACTTTTGAGACGGTACACGGCACCCGCAAGCAGGGCGGGGCGAACCAACAGGAGGTGACAGATGGACGATGTCAAGCGCAAGGCTTTCGCAGAGGACGGTGCGGTTCTGATCGAAGGTCTGCTGAACGAGGAACAACTGGCCCAATGCCGGCTCGCGTTCGACTGGGGGATTGAAAACCCGGGACCGATGGCGTCGAGTCTCCTCGACGGGTCCGAATTCCGGTCGCACGTCGACAACGCGAATCCGTACGCGAAGGAACGTCTCGACGAGCTGGTCGCCACGCTGCCGCTCGGTCGACTGTTCGCCGACCTGTGGGGGTCGAAGCACGCGTGGTATTTCGCCGAGGAACTCTTTCTGAAGCAAGGCGGCAAGGGCGCCCGCTCGCTGTGGCACCAGGACACCTCGTACCTGCCGTGGGCGGGGATGCACTTCGGCAACGCGTGGATCAGTTTCGAGGCCGTTCCGAAGCGCAACGCGCTCGAGATCGTCCGGGGTTCGCATCGCGGCGTGCGTCACGACGGCACCACGTTCCAGAACGTCGACGATCCCACCGAGCCGCTGCATGGCGGTGGCGTCTGGCCGCGGATGCCCGACATCGAAGCCGAACGCCGCGCCGATCCGGGCAAGTACGACATCCTCTCGTGGGCCACGAAGCCGGGCGACGTCCTGTTGCTGCATCCGGGCGTGCTGCACGGCGGCGGCGTGGTCGATCCGGATTTCCCCGATCGCCACACGCTCGTGCTGCGCTTCTTCGGCGACGACGCCACCTTCAGCCCGCTGCCGGACCACAGCGCATCCGGTTTCACGCCGGCCGGCGTGCTGTTCGTGGACGCGCTCGCGTCATTGAAGGCGGGCGACCCGTTTCGCGCGCCGTGTTTCCGTCAACTCGTCTGAATCCGGAGGATTCCCGTCATGGCAACAACCAGCAAGCGTCAACCGATCATTCCACCCGGGTTCAAGGCGTGGTACGACACCTACCATTTCGCTCCGGCCACGCGGGTGGGCGACACGATCTGGGTGTCCGGCCAGGTCGGAATCGGCGCGGACATGCGGCCGGGC
This sequence comes from Burkholderia sp. Se-20378, assembly GCF_017104665.1. Taxonomy (NCBI): domain Bacteria; kingdom Pseudomonadati; phylum Pseudomonadota; class Betaproteobacteria; order Burkholderiales; family Burkholderiaceae; genus Burkholderia; species Burkholderia sp. Se-20378. The sequence goes on from NZ_JAAGPG010000060.1 coordinate 6,688, forward strand.
GACGGCGTGCAGGCGCAGGCGCGCATCGCATTCGAATCGCTGAAGGCGATTCTGGTCGAGGCCGGTGCGAGTCTGGCCGACGTGGTGGAGCTGACGACTTTTCATACGGATCTGCGCGCCGAGGTCGAAGCCTTCGGGGCCGTGAAGGACGAATATTTCCCGGATCGCTTTCCGTCGTGGACAGCGGTCGGGGTGACGCAGCTCGCGCTGCCCGAGCTGTGCGTCGAAGTGCGGGCGGTGGCGGTGGCCGGGTCGGGCACGGCTTGACGCAAGTGTCAGGCAGTTAGCGCGGCCGGGTCGGCGGCTGCGACGAAAGGAAAAATTCGCAGCCGCTGCATCCGGCACCTGAGGCCTGTTCAGCCGGACGCGGTGGGCCCCCGAACCTGAGATTGAAGGAGCGCGTAAGGCATGTGGCTCGTGTGGTGGAAAGCGCATTCAATATATTTCGTATTACTTACAACATGACGCGCATCGGTGAAAGGTATGCCGAGCGCTTCACGGTCGCGGAAGTCCCGCGACGGCTGGCCGGCAAGCGGCACGTTCGTCGCGAGGCATCGCAAAGAAACGAACGCCAGTCGCCCGTCTGCCGCGCAACCGGTGAATGAAAGCAGCGTCTCGGAAGGAGAGCATGATGAAGAAGCACACGATCGGAACCGTGTCCGCAATCGCGGCCGCGTTGTTGATGATGGCTGGCAGCGCGATGGCCGACGACCTCACCGCGGTGGGGGCCGAACGCGGCGCGAGCAAGGACGGGTCCATTCCCGCCTTTGCCGGCAGGCAGGAGCCGCAGTCGGGCTGGGAATACGGCAAGACGCGCGGCGATTTCTGGAAGCACCGGAGCGAGAAGCCGCTTTACTCGATCGATGCCGCGAACGTCGACAAGTACGCGAGCATGCTGTCGCCCGGCCAGATCGCGTTGATCAAGCAGCGCAAGGGCTACCGGATGGATGTGTATCCGTCGCACCGCGAGTGCCAGCTGCCGGAGTTCGCCGAGCAGAACACGAAGGCCAACCTCACGGCCGCGAAGCTCGCGTCGGACGGCGAGACGCTCGAGGCGGCCGTCCTGCCCGGCGTGCCGTTTCCCCAGCCGAAGACCGGCGCCGAGGCGATCCTGAACTACGAGAACCGCTATCGCGGCATCGGCATCGAATGGCCGCTGGATGTCACGACCATCTCGCCGCGTCCGGGCGGCGGCGAATGGATCGACGGGATCGGCCCGCAGGTCTTCTATTTCCCGTCGGGCAAGACGGGCAAGAGCGGGCCGAAGGATGTCGACCAGCTCAGCCTGGCCGCGTACTTCTCGGCCACCTCGCCGGCCGCGCTCGCGGGGCAGGCCTTCGTGCAGCGCCAGTATTTCAACAAGGATTCGGAAACCTACTACTACTTTCCGGGGCAGCGCCGCGTGAGACGCATGCCGGCCTATACGCACGATGCCCCGCTGATCGGTTTCGAGAACCAGTACCTGATCGACGAAGCCAACATGTTCAACGGCTCGATCGACCGGTTCAACTGGAAGCTGGTCGGCAAGCGCGACATGCTCGTTCCGTATAACGCGTTCGGCATGTACAAGTTCAAGAGCAAGCTGCACGACGTCGCGACGCCGGACGGCATCGCGTCGGCGAACCGGCGCTACGAGATGCATCGCGTGTGGGTCGTCGAGGCGACGGTCAAGCCGAGCGCGCGCCACGTCGCATCGAAGAAGGTGTTCTACCTGGACGAGGATAGCTGGCTCGCGCTCATCGGCGAGGACTACGACGCGCAGGGCAAGCTGTGGAAGGTGCGCGAGAGCTACCCGATTCCGGTCTGGGAGCTGGGCGGCGCCTGCGACAACGAGCCGATGGCGCAATACGACCTCCTGAACGGGCGCTACGTGATGGATTCGTCGACGATCGGCCAGGGCAAGGACATTCGCTGGTACCAGGAGATCAACGATCCGCGCTTCAAGTCCGATTTCTTCACGGCGGAGTCGCTGAGATCGGTCAGCGAACGTTGATTGCCATAGACATATAAAAAAATGAATCCGACGTGCGCGATCGCGCCGTCGGCATCCGGTCTGGAGATGGGTGGGACGATGAAAGCAAGCAACATAGTTAGGCATACTACGGTGTCGATTGCCATGCTGGGTGCGGCGACGTCGACTGCGTACGGCTACGAGTTCACGCTCGGGGACGGCAGCGTCCAGGGATCGTGGGTGTCCAATCTCACCGCGGGCGGCGGAATCCGGACCAAGAGTCCGAGCTGTTCGCTGACCGGCGATCCGAACGCGTACGGGTGCGGCGCGGCCGCCAATACGAACCAGTGGGGCTACGGCGACGAAGGCGATCTCAACTACCGCAAGGGGCAGCCGTTCAGCACCTACGTGAGCGCGACCAGCGAGCTGCTGCTGAAGATGCCGAGCGAAGGGCTCAAGTTCATGGTGCGCGGCACGGGGATGTACGACTTCCTCGCCGGGAGGACGGCCAGGACGCCGCTGTCGAGCACGGCCGCCGCGCAGGTCGTGTACAACGCGCAACTGCTCGATCTGTGGGCGCAAAAGGATTTCACGATCAACGGGCACAGCGCGCATGTCCGGCTCGGCAACCAGGTGATCAACTGGGGCGAGAGCATGTTCGCGCAGAGCGGCATCAACGCGACCAACTCGCTCGACACGCAGAAACTGCTGATCCCCGGTTCGCAGCTCAAGCAGGCGCTGCTGCCGGCGCCGATGCTGAGCCTTGCCGCCGATCTGTCCCACGGCTTCAGCACCGAGGCTTATTACCAGTTCCAGTGGAACGGCAACCGCATCCCGCCGGTCGGGTCGTACTGGTCGCTGGCGAACGTCGTTGGCCGCGGCGCCGAACCGTTCACGATCAACGCGAACAATCCCAACCTGGTCGGGCCGGGCGTGGGCACGATCGCCAATGCGATCGGCGGCGGGGCCGCGGCGGGCAACCAGGATACGCTGAACGCGATCAAGAACGGGCTCGTGAACGGCGCGTTCGCCGGGCCGCCGTTCAACGACCTCGGCATTCCGGTCTCGACGCAACTGCCCGCGAAATACCGGCCGCAGTTCGGCGTGAAGTTCAATTATTCGCCGCGCTCGTTCGATGCGAACTTTGCGTTCTACTACCTGAACTACACGGATAAATCGCCGGTGCTGTCGACGCTGGCCAACGGCACCGCGCAGTGGTCGTATCTGCAGAACCGCCAGCTGTTCGGCGCGAGCGCGAACTTCGGCGTCGGGCCGTGGGCGATCGGCACCGAGCTGTCGTACCGGCCGCGCGATGCGGTCGCGCTGTCGAGCTGTTATGGCGCGGGCGGCCCGACCGACCTGATCACGAACGGCGTGCAAGGCGTCAACTGCCAGCAGTGGGCCGACAAGAAGAAGCTCCAGCTCGACGTGAACGGGCTGCTCGCGCTGGCGCGCAGCGAGTATCCGTTCCTGAAGCTGATCGCCGCGGATTCCGCGACGCTGACCTGGGAACTCACGTGGATCTACTACCCGGGCCTCGGTTCGGACGTGACGCGCACGGTGGGCGGGCAGCCGGTCACGCAGGTGCCGGCCGCCGGCTATTTCCCGTGGCTGAACAACAACTCGGGGCTCGGCTACCCGATCACGCAGGGGCAAGGCACGTCGAGCTCGGTGGGCGCGACGATCGACTTCAACTGGACCTATGACGGCTCGCTGATTCCCGGCTGGCAGGTGACGCCGGGCGTGACGTTCAGCACGGGCCTGTACGGCTACACGCCGACCTTCACCGCGAACTACATGCAGGGCGCGAAGTCGGTGAACGTCTACGTGCTGTTCAACCAGAATCCGCCGACGTGGCAGGCGGGCATCAACTTCGCGGCGTTCTTCGGCGGCCATCAGTCGGTCGGGAATCCGTACGCGGACCGCAATTTCATCGGTGTGTTTGCCACCCGGAACTTCTGACGGGTGCCAGTGGAAGCGAGCGCGCGCGTCGGGCATCGCCGGAAAACATGAAGGGGTCATGCAGTGCTTAATCGTCTGGTCAGCCGCCTTGAAAGGCTTTTCTTCGGTCATCGCGCGATCGTGCTCGCGGCGATCGGCCTGTTCACCGTCGCGATGGCCGTGTTCGCGATGCACCTGCGCATGGATGCCGGCTTCGAGAAACAGATGCCGATCGGCCACGAGTACATCCGCACGTTCCAGCAATACCGGAACGACCTGCTCGGCGCGAACCGGATCACCGTCGTGGTGCGCGCGAAGCACGGTTCGATCTGGACGCCGGACGGCCTGACGCGGCTGTACAAGGTCACGCAGGCGGTGACCTACCTGCCGAACGTCGACCGGATCGGCGTGCGCTCGCTGTGGACGTCGAACGCGTTCGTCAACGAGATCACCGACGAGGGCTTTCGCGCGGAGCCGATCATTTCCGGCACGATCACGCCGGATCAACTGACAACGGAGATCGTCGAGAAGATCCGCCGTGCGACGACGCTGGGCGGCTATGTCGGCACGCTCGTGTCGCACGGCGAGGACAGCGCGATGATCACGGCCGAGCTGAACGAGCGCGACAGTGCGGGCAAGGTGCTCGACTACGTCGCGTTCAATCACCTGCTGGAACAGAAGATCCGCCAGCCGTTCGAGGATGCCGGCTACGACGTGCAGATCATCGGCTTCGCGAAGCAGATCGGCGACATCGCCGACGGCGCGAAGGCCGTGCTCGGCTTCTGCGCGATCGCGCTGCTGCTGACCGCGCTCGCGGTGTACTGGTATTGCCATTCGCTGCGCTTCACGGTGCTGCTGATCGCGTGCTCGCTGACGTCGCTGGTCTGGCAGTTCGGCACGTTGAAGCTGCTCGGCTTCGGTCTCGACCCGCTCGCGGTGCTGGTGCCGTTCCTGGTGTTCGCGATCGGCGTGTCGCACGGCGTGCAGCAGGTGAACTTCATCGTGCGCGAGATTTCGCACGGGCACAGTTCGTACGAGGCGGCGCGGCGCAGTTTCAGCGGGCTGCTGATTCCGGGCGTGCTGGCGCTGATCACCGCATTCGTGTCGTTCATCACGCTGCTGCTGATCCCGATTCCGATGGTGCGCGAGCTGGCGATCACCGCGTCGCTCGGCGTGGCCTACAAGATCGTGACGAACCTGATCCTGCTGCCGGTCGCTGCGTCCTGCTTCAACTTCACGAAGCGCTATGCGGACAGCGCACTCAAGCGCGGCGAGCGGCGCTCGGCATGGCTGCGCCCGCTGGCGCGCATCGCGCAGCCGAGGTATGCGGGCGCGACCGTCGCCTTGACGCTGGTCGTGTTCGCGCTGGCCGCGTGGCAAAGCCGCGACCGCGTGATCGGCACGCTGCAGCCCGGTGCGCCGGAGTTGCGCGCGGACGCGCGCTTCAACCGCGACGCGACGGCGATCGCCGGCAACTACGACATGGGCCTCGACTGGCTGACGGTGGCGATCGAGTCGACGGGCAAGGCGTGCGACAACCCGGCGGTCGGCCTGTACGAAGACGATTTCGCGGCCGCGATGCGCACCGAGCCGGGCGTGGTGTCGGTGCAGTCGTACTCGGGCATGCTGCGCGCGTACAACCAGGGCTACAACGAAGACTATCCGAAGATGAACGTGGTGCCGATCGACCCGGAGAACTACGGCGCGGTGTCGGTCGACGTCGGCCGCGTGAAGGGCTTCATGAAGGCCGACTGCACGATGTCGGCAGTGCACCTGTTCCTGACCGACCACAAGGCCACGACGATCAACCGGATTCTCGACGACGTGAAGCAGTATCGCGCGTCGCATCCGTTCCCCGGCATCACCGTGCGTCTCGCGGCCGGCAACGCGGGCGTGCTGGCGGCGACCAACGAGGAAGTCGCGGGCAGCGAGCTGCCGATGATGCTGTACGTGTACGGCGCGATCCTGATCCTCGTGTTCCTCGCGTACCGCGACTGGCGCGCGATGATCGCCTGCTGTGCGCCGCTGTCGGTCGCAACCTTCATCGGCTACTGGTTCATGAAGGAGCTGCAGATCGGACTGACGGTCGCGACGCTGCCGGTGATGGTGCTGGCGGTGGGGATCGGCGTGGACTACGCGTTCTACATCTACAACCGGTTGCAGGTGCATCTCGCGAGCGGGCAGACGATCGTGAAGGCGGTGCAGCACGCGCTGCTCGAAGTCGGTGTCGCGACGATTTTCACGGCGATCACGCTCGCGATCGGCGTGGCGACGTGGAGCTTCTCCGCGCTGAAATTCCAGGCCGACATGGGCAAGCTGCTGGCGTTCATGTTCCTCGTCAACCTGCTGATGGCGATGACGGCGCTGCCCGCGCTGGCCTCGGTGCTGGAGCGCCGGTTCCCGCGCCGCAAGCCGGCCCGTGCGCCGGGACTGTTCAGCCACTGACGCCCGGCCACTTTCATGGAGATCTCCAGATGATCAAGACACTCGTTGCCTGTATCGGGCTGTGCGCCGCCGCTGCCGCGTTCGCGCAATCCCGTGGAACGGTCGCGGAATGGGCCGCGAAGCCGGCCCACGCATGGCCCGCGCCGACGCACATGATGCTGACGGACGCGACGCGTGCCGGCTCGCGGGTCGTCGCCGTCGGCGATCACGGCATCGTGGTGCTGTCCGACGACGACGGCAAGACCTGGCGGCAGGCGCGGCGCGTGCCCGTTGCCGCGACGCTGTCGGCCGTCGCGTTCGCCGATGCGCAGCACGGCTGGGCCGTGGGCCAGTGGGGGACGATACTCGCGACCGACGACGGTGGCGAAACCTGGACGACGCAGCGTCTCGACACGTCGGTCGACCAGCCGCTGTTCTCCGTGCTGTTCACGACGCCGCAGGATGGGCTCGCGGTCGGCCTGTGGTCGCTGATGCTGCAAACCCACGACGGCGGCAAGACCTGGGCGAAAGTGACGCTGCCGAAGCCGCCGGGCGGCGGCAAGGCGGACCGCAATCTCTATCACGCGTTCGGCGATCAGAAGGGCGCGCTCTACATCTCGGCGGAACAGGGCACGGTGCTGAAGTCGACCGACGGCGGCGCGAACTGGCGCTACCTGCAGACGGGCGGCAAGGGTTCGCTATGGACCGGCGTGGCGATGCCGGACGGCCGCGTGGTGGTGGGCGGCCTGCTCGGCAGCCTGTACCAAAGCAGCGACGGTGGCGCGAACTGGACCGCCGTCGACAGCCGCACGCGGAGTTCGATCACCGACCTGGTGGCGGCAGGCGACGGCCTGATCGGCGTCGGGCTCGATGGCCTGGTGTTGAAGCAGCCGGCGGGCGCAGCGACGGTCGAGGTCGCGCAGCGCCCCGATCGCGCGACGCTGACCGCCGCGCTGCCGGCCAGGGACGGCACACCGATGCTGTTCTCGCAGGACGGCGTGTTGACGTCGCGCTGATGGCGACCCGAGGTGAACGGTATCCCTGTTGGCGGCACGGAATGAAGGAGGCAAAGATGAGCGATATGAACTACGGGATTCAGGATGACTCGACCGGCCATGCAATGCGGTTCGACGCGGCACAGGCCGACCGTGCGTTGCGATCCTACCGGCCCATCGGCGGATGGATCGAGCGGCCGGACGACTTGCAGCCACAGCTGGAAGGCGACGTTCACGCGGACGTGATCGTCGTCGGCGCCGGCTTCGCGGGCCTGTCCACCGCGCTGGAATTGACCGCGCGCGGCATGCGCGTCGTCGTGATCGAGCGCGAGTTCGCGGGCTTCGGCGCGAGCGGGCGCAACGCCGGCTATCTCGCCGGCGGGCAGGGGCTCGAATACGATCTGTTCGTGAAGCGCGTGGGGCGCGAGCAGGCGAAACGGATCGTCGGCTTTTACGACGAAGGCGTGGCCTACGTCGAGCGCAAGCTCGTCGAGCACGGGATCGACTGCGACTATCGTGCGTCGGGGATCATTCGCGCCGGTGTGCATCCGTCGCAGGAGAAGCGCCTGCGCGAGGACATGGAGACCGGCATCGCGCTGGGTTCGCCCGCGCAGTTTCTCGATGGCGCGGCAATGCGTGCGCGTGGCATTCCACCGGCGTTCCTGTTCGGTTGTCACTTCCCCGGCGGCGGCACGCTCGATCCTGGCAAGTACGTGCTGGGCCTGCGACGCGCGGCCCTCGCCGCGGGCGTGCGGCTCCACGAGAACACCGCGCTGCTCGACTTCGACGCGAACGAAACCGTGCGGATCCGGACGGCGCGCGGCAGTGCGAGCGCGCCGGTCCTGGTGCTCGCCACCAATGCGTATACGCCGCAACTCGGCCTGCTCGGCAACAAGGTGATGCCGCTGCGCGTGTCGGCGCTCGAGACCGGGCCGCTATCCGATGCGCAACTGGCGGCGCTGGGCTGGCCGAATCGCGAGGGAATCGTGACGCCACACTTCACGATGGAGAGCCACCGGCTCACCGCGCGCAATACGCTGTTGCTGACGACCAAGCGGCTGGACTACGTCTATGGTTCGCGAACGCCGAACGTGCCCGACGACGCAGCGTATCGCGCGCTGCTGGCGACGCTGCACGCGCGTTTTCCGCAACTGGGCCACCTGCCGGTGCGTGCATGCTGGAGCGGCTACATCTCGGTCGCCAGCGATGCGCTGCCGGTGGTCGGCGCGACCGGCGCGCACGGCAACGTGTTCTACACGGCCGGATGCTCGGGGCATGGGGTCGGCACGCAGTCGCTGATCGGGCAGGTGCTGGCCGACCGGATCAGCGGAGCGAAGCCGCCGCTGCTCGACGCGCTGACGCACCGGACACCCGGCATGCCGCCCGAGCCGCTGCGCTGGTGCGCGATCAAGGCGGTGCTGGGCATGGCGAACCTGCTGGACGAACGGGTGAACCGTCATGCGCGGCGCGGATAGGGATGCGCGCCAGGATAGCCACGATGCAATGCGCGCCGGGACGGACTGCCGGAACGCCACGCTTACGACGAACACGATGACCGACACCAAAGCGCACCACGGCGGCAGAAGCCGCCGCACGCCGAACGCCGCTTCGACCGGCAGCGATCTCGACGGCTTGCGGGCGCAGGGCCTGCGCACGCGCAACACGATCGTCCGGGTCGCGCGGGAACTGCTGCTGGAAGGCGGCCCGCTGACGTTCTCGCAGCGCGCGGTCGCGGCCGGCGCCGGCATCAGCGTGAGCAACCTGCAGTATTACTTCCCGACCCGGCTGGCCGTGTTGCGGGCCGTGATCGAACCGGTCATCGAGGCGTACCTGGGCGAGCTGAAGGGCTTGATCGACAGCGATGCATCGCCGGACGATGTCATCGAACGCGTGCTGGCACGCGCGCTGCGCGACGCGAAGGATGCGCAATACGTCGCGCTGTTCCGCCATTTCCTGTCGTTCGCTGCGATCGACCCCGAATGCCTGAAGCTGTTCGACGATTGGTACGGCACGCTGACGCGCGAAGTCGCGAAGCTGTTGCGCACGGTCAATCCGGCGTTCGACGCGGCCGACAGCCTGCACGTTGCCACACTGTTGATTGCGATGGCCGACGGCCTGACGTTGCAAACCGGCACCGCGCGATTGACGCAGCGGCTCGATGCGATGTTCATGGAGATAGCGCGTTGCCTCATCTACGACAGGCAACGCGACTAGGGGAGCAACCTGCCGCCACGGAATGTGATGGTGCGCGTCAGTCCGGATCGCTGGCGGTCCAGTGCAGCACTTCCAGCGCGGCCGCGACGTGCAGGCGCTGCTGCGCGAGCGGGCGGGGCAGCAACGACTCGGCGCGCTCGAGGCGGCGCAGCAGCGTGTTGCGGTGGACGTGGGTTTTCTCGGCTGCGTCGGTCACGCTGCAGCCTTCCGCGAGAAACGCGCGCAGCGCGTCGCGCAGCGACTTGTCGGCGCTGGCCAGGTTGCCCAGCGTATTGGTCACGAACTGCTGGAGGGATTCCATATGATTGGTCATCAGCGCGATCAGGCTCATGCTGTCCGCATGCACCACGCCGACGCCGGCGTGCAGCCTGCCGAGTAGCCGCTGCGTCGCGAGCGCGTCGAGGTGGCCGCGCCGGAATCCTTCCATGCCGGTCCCGGCGGTCGCGACGGCCATGTGCACGCCGGGCAGCGCGTTGATCGCACGCTGCAGCGAAGGCATGTCGAGCGGCTTGCCGTCGTGATACGTCCAGACCCACAACGTGGCCGTGTTCGCGACGACGGCCAGGGCATTGCGCGTGCCCGCGCATTGCGCCAGCGCATCGGCCGCCCGCTCCAGCACCCCCAGTTCGATATCCGCTTCCTCGCTCCAGATGATCGCGGCGTGATGGCGTTGCTCCAGCGTGTAGCCCAGCCGCCGGCTGGCCTCCTGCGCGCTGATGGTCGTCCCTTCGACGATCTGCGTGACCAGTTCGCGGCGATCGGCGTGCGTGCCGCGCAGCCGCGCTTCGCGTTCGGCGCGCATGAATTCGGCCATGCCGACCATGTTGGTATCGATGAAGGCCGCGATCGAACGCGACGATACGGCCAGAAACTCGCGCAGCTCGACCGGGTCCTGCGTCAGCGTAAACGCGAGGTCCATCCAGCGCTGCCACACGACGCTCTGCGACGAACGGGCCGCGACGAACACGAGGTCGGTGAGGCCGCGTCGCACCAGTTCCTGCGCACTACTTAGCATGTCGGCCGAAAGAAAACGGGACACCGGTGCGCAAGGGTTTTCCAGGTTGGCGGTGGCCCAGTGAATCAGCCCGTTGCGGTTGATGCGCCGCACGGCCGCGGCGAGCACGGGGTCGCTCATGGTGGGGCTGGTCGCGACGTTTTCCTTGTCGAGTTCCTGCAGCCATTCCGTCTGCACATTCAGTGCGATTTCGGCGCCCTGGCGCATCAGTTCCCGGATGCGTGGCGAAGGCAACGGCCAGGTCGGCAGGGCAGTGGGGGCGGGGGGCTGGGACATGATGGAGTGCTATCCAAACGAAGAGGTGCAAGTTGCACTCATTGTATTCGCATACGGTGCATTCGACACCTTGTTCGGCTCGATTCGGTTGATGAAAATGACGACACATAGCGCATTTCGACGCAAACAGGAGACACGCCGTGACTGTACATACCCTTCCGTCCACTGAGCACGTGGATGTGCTCATCGTCGGCGCCGGCCTGTCCGGGATCGGCGTCGCTCGCCAACTCGAGACGGACCGCCCAGGCACGTCATACATCATCCTGGAAGCGCGCGGCGCGACCGGTGGCACGTGGGACCTGTTCCGCTATCCGGGCATCCGTTCCGACTCGGACATGCATACCTACGGTTACGGCTTCAAGCCGTGGGCCGACAAGAAGGCGATCGCCGGTGCGGATGCGATTCTTTCGTACCTGAGAGAGACGGCCACCGAATACGGGATCGACCGCCACATCCGCACGAATCACAAGGTGATCCACGCAAGCTGGTCGAGTGCGCAGGCGCTGTGGAGCGTCGACGTCGAGCGCGTCGATACGGGTGAACGCAAGACGATCCAGGCCAGGTGGTTCTTCAGCGCCGCCGGGTTCTATCACCACGACGAAGGTCATACGCCGAAGCTCGGCGGCATCGAGCACTTTGCCGGCCCGGTGGTTCACCCGCAGCACTGGCCGGAAGATCTCGACTACGGCGGCAAGCGCGTGGTGGTGATCGGCAGCGGCGCCACCGCCGTCACGCTGTTGCCGGCGATGGCCGGGAAGGCCCGGCACGTCACGATGCTGCAACGCACGCCGACCTACGTGGTAAGCCTGCCGTCGGAGGACATCATCGCCAATACGCTGCGCAAGGTGATGCCGCATACGTGGGCCTACGCGCTCGTACGGCGCAAGAACATCGCGATCGCCCGCTTCATCTGGCATTTCTGCCGCACGCGCCCGAAGGCGGCGCGGCGCCTGATCCGTTTCATGACCAAGCGCCAGCTGCCGAAGGGCTATCCGGTCGACGTCCACTTCAACCCGCCGTACAACCCGTGGGACCAGCGTCTGTGCGCGGTGCCGGACGGCGATCTCTTCAAGTCGATCCGCGACGGCCATGCGTCGGTCGTGACGGACCGCATCAAGACCTTCACGGCAACGGGCATCGTGCTGGAATCCGGGCAGACGCTGCCGGCCGACATCATCGTCACGGCGACGGGGCTCAACATCCGGTTTTTCGGCGGGATCAAGCTGACGGTCGACGGCCAGCCGGTGGATCTCCACAGCAAGGTGGCGTTCAAGGGGATGATGCTCAGCGGCGTGCCGAATTTCGCGTTCTCCATCGGTTATACGAATTCGTCGTGGACGCTGAAGGTCGGGCTGCTGGCCGAGCATTTCTGCCGCGTGCTCGCGCACATGGAGCGCGGCGGCCTCGCGACCTGCGTGCCTGAATTGCCCGCCGCCGACATGCCGACGCGCCCGCTGCTCGATTTCGGCGCCGGCTACGTGCAGCGCGCGATCGGCAGCCTGCCGCGCCAGGGCCCGGGTGTCCCGTGGGTCATGTCGATGGACTATCACCTCGATGTCGAGATCTTGCGGCACGGTTCGGTCGAAGACCCGTGCCTGCGCTTCCGGCGTGCGGCGGCAGCCGGCGGCACGGATCGCGTCGAGCCACGTCGCGCTGTCGGAGCCTGATCATGACGATTCACACGATGGAAGCAAACCAGGACGCATTCTGCGACCTGCCGGGCGGCGTGCGTCTCTGCTATCGCGTCTACGGGCCCGTCCACGGCGAGCCGTTGCTGCTGATCGCGGGCATGACGCTGCAATTGACCTTCTGGCCGCTGGCGCTGATCGACGCGCTGATTCAATGCGGCTATCGCGTGATCGTGTTCGACAATCGCGATGTCGGCCGCTCGTCGCGCGTCCCGCGGCCGGGGCCGAGCGTGCTTCGCCAATTCCTGCGCTGGCCGGTCAAGGACGGCTATGACCTGGAAGACATGGCGCAGGACACGATCGGCCTGCTCGACAGCCTGCAGTTGAAGCGCGTGCACGTCGTCGGCATGTCGATGGGCGGCATGATCGGGCAGGTGCTCGCCGCGCGCCATCCGCAACGCGTGCTGTCGCTGACCTCCATCATCTCCACGACCGGTGCGCGCAAGGTCGGCCAGCCGGCCATGTCGAGCATGCTGATGCTGACCGCGCCGCCGCCGCGCACGCGCGAAGCGGCGGTGGAGCAGTACAGCCGCATCATGGCCCACATCGGCACGCAGGCGTATCCGGCGGACGACGCTGCCCGACGCGCCTATGCGGCCCACGCGTGGGATCGCGGCGAGCAGGCGCGCGACCACGAGAGCACGACTCGCCAGATCGGCGCGATCATCAAGTCAGGAGACCGGACCCACGAAATCCGCCGGATTCAGGCGCCGACGCTGGTCGTGCACGGCGATCGCGACCTGCTGGTCGCGCCGAGCGGCGGCGTCGCGACCGCTGCCGCGATTCCGGGCGCGGACATGGTCACGGTGCGCGGCATGGGGCATGACATTCCCGACGGCGTCGTGCCGCTGCTGACGAGCCTGATCGATGGGCATATCCGGCGCCGTGCGACGCCCGCTGCGGCGGAACCCGTGCGCACCGGCAGGCATATCGCGTGAGCCGGTTCGCCTGCGGCACGCGACCGGCGCGCGGCGTCGAGCGTAACGTCAAGGCGTAGCGCTCGCGTCATTGCCGGCCGCCGAGCCGACCCTAGTCGCGTGAATCGCGTGAAGACCAGGAACATTCTGCAAGACGCTTGTCGTGATGCGACGGAATCGCACGATCGACGGGCAGGAGGAGACACCATGCACCAAGGCTACCCGACTGACCTCGCGGCCCGCTTCGAGCGCCAGCGCCGCGCGTTCGCGCTGGAGCCGAACCCGGCGCTGGCCACCCGGCTGGCGCGTCTCGACCGGCTGGCTGCGTGGCTCGATGCGCACGAGCACGACATCGTGCGCGCCATCGATGCCGATTTTCAGGGCCGCTCCGCGCACGAGACGCGGCTGGCCGAGGTGTTCATCGTGCGCGCGGGCCTCCGCCACGCGCGCCGGCACCTGAAGCACTGGATGCGGGCGCGCCGTGTGCCGACCGCGCTGCATTTCCGTCCCGGCCACAACCGGCTGATGCCGCAACCGCTGGGGGTGACGGGCATCATCTCGCCGTGGAACTACCCGCTGCAGCTTTCGCTGGGGCCGGCACTCGCTGCGCTCGCCGCGGGAAATCGCGTCTTGATCAAGCCGTCCGAACTCACGCCCGCGCTGTCCGACCTGCTCGCGTCGATGGCGCGCGACACCTTTGCGCCGGACGAACTGGATGTCGTGGTGGGCGACGTCGAACTCGGCAAGGCGTTTGCCGGCCTGCCGTTCGATCACCTGTTCTTCACCGGCTCGACCCAGGTCGGGAGGGTCGTCGCGCAGGCGGCCGCGGCCAACCTGACACCCGTGACGCTGGAGCTCGGCGGCAAATCGCCGGCGATTCTCGATGCGTCCTGCAACGTCGCGGTTGCCGCGCAGCGCATCGCGTTCGGCAAGCTGCTGAACGCGGGCCAGACCTGCGTCGCGCCCGATTACCTGCTGGTGCCCACCGGAACGGCCGACAGCGTCGCGTCGCAGCTGACGCGCGCAATCGCACGCCTGTATCCGACGCTCGCGGCCAATCCCGACTACACGGCCATCATCAGCGAACGTCACCGCGCGCGCCTTGCCGACATGGTCGACGAAGCGCGTCGCGCAGGCGCGCGCATCCTCGAAGTCAACCCGGCCGGCGAAACGTTCGGCGCGTCGTCGCGCAAGTTCGCGCCCACGATCGTGATCGGCGCGCCGGCCGATACGCGGCTGATGAACGAAGAGATCTTCGGCCCGGTTCTGCCGATCGTCGAATACGCGAACCTGGACGATGCACTCGCCTACGTGCAGGGCCGCGCGCGTCCGCTGGCGTTGTACTGGTTCGGCGAAGACGCGTCGCGCCGCGATCGCGTGCTGCGCGAGACGGTATCCGGCGGCGTGACGATCAACGACTGCCTGTGGCACCTGGTGCAGGAGAACCAGCCGTTCGGCGGCGTCGGGCAGAGCGGCATGGGCGCTTATCACGGCCAGTGGGGCTTCGAGACCTTCAGCAAGCTCAAGCCGGTGTTTCACCAGACCCGCTGGAACGGCGCGGTGCTGTTCCATCCGCCGTACGGCCGCGTCTTCGACCTGCTGCTGCGCACGCTGTCGCGTCTCGCGTGACTTCCGAATCCTGTATCGAGAGAAAGGCCATGAATCATCAATTCGACTACATCGTCGTGGGCGGCGGCTCGGGCGGCAGCGTGGTGGCAGGGCGCCTGACCGAAGACCCGAACGTCAGCGTCTGCCTGCTGGAAGCGGGGGGCAGCGGTGACGGCGCGGTCATCAACATTCCGGCGGGCATGGTCGCCATGCTGCCGACCCGCCTCAACAACTGGGCGTTCAAGACGGTGCCGCAACGCGGGCTCGACGGGCGCGTCGGCTACCAGCCGCGCGGCAAGGCGCTGGGCGGTTCGTCCGCGATCAACGCGATGGTCTACATTCGCGGCCATCGCAGCGACTACGACACGTGGGCCGCGCTCGGCAATCCAGGCTGGTCGTACGACGAAGTGCTGCCGTACTTCCGCCTGAGCGAGCACAACGAACGCATCGACGACGCGTGGCACGGCCAGGGCGGCCCGCTGTGGGTCAGCGACCTGCGCTCCGACAACCCGTTCCAGGCGCGCTTCCTGGCGGCGGCCCGCCAGGCCGGCCTGCCGCTGACGGACGATTTCAACGGTGCGCAGCAGGAAGGCGTCGGCATCTACCAGGTCACGCAGAAGCAGGGCGAACGGTGGAGCGCGGCGCGCGGCTATCTGCTCCCGCACGTCGGCAAACGCGCCAATCTTGCCGTCGAAACGCACGCGCAGGTCCGGCGCATCCTGTTCGAGGGCAAGCGTGCCGTGGGCGTGGAAGTGCTGCAGAACGGCGCGCTGAAGACGTTCCGCGCGCGGCGCGAAGTGGTGCTGGCAGCGGGTGCGCTGCAAACGCCGCAACTGCTGATGCTGTCCGGTGTCGGCCCGTCGGACGAACTGGCGCGCGTCGGCATCGACACACTGCACCACTTGCCCGGCGTAGGCCGCAACCTGCAGGATCACCCCGACTTCATTCTCAGCTACCGCACGCGCAGCCTCGACACGATGGGCGTCTCGGTGGGCGGCAGCGCGCGGATGCTGCGCGAGATCATGCGCTTTCGCCGTGAGCGGCGCGGCATGCTGACGTCGAATTTCGCGGAAGGCGGCGCATTCCTGAAGACGCAACCGGGCCTCGATGCACCCGACATCCAGCTGCATTTCCTGGTCGCGCTGGTCGACGACCATGCACGGCGCATGCATCTCGGCCACGGGCTGTCCTGCCACGTGTGCCTGCTGCGCCCGCGCAGCCGCGGCTCGGTCACGCTGCGCAGCCGCGACCCGGCCGACGCGCCGCTGATCGATCCCGCGTTCCTCGACGATCCGCGCGACCTGGAGGACATGGTGGCGGGCTTCAAGATCACGCGCGGCCTCATGGAGGCGCCCGCGCTCGCGGAGTGGATCACGAAGGACATGTTCACGCGCGACGTGCACAGCGACGACGAAATCCGCGCGGTGCTGCGCAAGCGCGCGGATACCGTCTATCACCCGGTCGGCACCTGCCGGATGGGACAGGACGCGATGGCCGTGGTCGATCCGCAGTTGCGCGTGCATGGCCTCGACGGGCTGCGCGTCGTCGATGCATCGGTGATGCCGACGTTGATCGGCGGCAACACCAACGCGCCCACCATCATGATCGCGGAGAAGGCGGTCGACCTGATGCGCGGCGTCAGTCGGGTGGCGTCCAAGGTGCACGCGACAGCGGCGGAAACGCACCGGTTCACGACGTCGGGCATCGAGACCGGTCGATAGGGTGACGATCCGACTGATTTTCGCGTCGAACCTTCACTCGACCAACCGAATGCGTGCATGCAGCCGAGGGACGACGCGTCCCGCCGATGCCCTTTATCACCCGCAGTTTTGACGAAGCGTTGCCGAACCATGTCTACCATCCGATCGCCATTCTGGCCCGCGCACCTGGCCACGCGTCAGGCCCCGCCCGCAACCCACCTGTTCCGTCAAGCGGAGGCCGCGGCGGCGCGCCATCCCGACAAGCCGTTCATCCTGTTCTACGACACGCCCGTCTCGTTCGCACGTTTCCAGCACGAAGCCGAGCACGTGGCGGGTTTCCTGCAGCAGCGTTGCGGCGTGAAGGCGGGCGACCGCGTGCTGCTGGACATGCAGAACAGCCCGCAATGGATGATTGCGTACTACGGCATCCTGCGTGCGAACGCGGTGGTCGTGCCGGTCAATCCAATGAACATGACCGACGAGCTGGCGCATTACATCGAGGACAGCGGCGCGAGCACGGTGATCGTCGCGCAGGACCTGTATCCGCGCATCGCGCCGCTCGTGGGCAGTGCGGGCGGCCTCGCGCATGTCGTCGTGGCGACGTATGGCGACTACGTGGCGCAGCCTTCGGCCGTCGCGGTGCCTGATTTCGTGGCCGCGCCGCGCCACGTCGACGGGCCCGGCGTGATCCACTGGAGCGATGTGCTCGCCGAGCAGCTGAAACCCGGCGAGCTGACGGCGGGCCCTGACGACATCTGCGTGATGCCCTATACGTCCGGCACGACGGGCAAGCCGAAAGGTTGCGTGCACACGCATCGCAGCGTCATGTGCACGGCGGCCGGCTTCGTCGACTGGTTCGACGATCCCGAAGACGCGATCCACCTGGCGGTGCTGCCGCTGTTCCATGTCACCGGCATGCAGGGCGGGCTGAACGGCCCGCTGGTTCGCGGCTCGACCGTGGTCGTGCTGCCGCGCTGGGATCGCGATGCCGCGGGCCGCGCGATCGGCCGCAACCGCGTGTCCGTGTGGCAGTCGATCTCGACGATGATGGTGGATTTCCTGTCGAACCCGAACCTGCACGAATACGACCTGTCGAGCCTGCGCTCGATGCGCGGCGGCGGCGCGGCGATGCCGGACGCGATCGCGCGCAAGCTCAAGGAGTCGGTCGGGCTCGATTACGTCGAAGGCTACGGGATGTCGGAAACGATCGCCGCGACGCACATCAATCCGCCGGCCCACCCCAAGCCGCAGTGCCTCGGCATCCCGGTGTTCGACGTCGATGCGCGGATCGTCGATCCGGTCACGTTCCAGCCGGTGCCGCAAGGCGAGGTGGGCGAGATCGTCGTGCACGCGCCGCAACTGATGCAAGGGTACTGGCGCAATCCGGAGGCCACGAGGCAAACGTTCGTCGAGATCGACGGCAAGCGCTTCCTGCGCACCGGCGATCTCGGGCGCATCGACGCGGACGGCTACTTCTTCATGGCCGACCGGTTGAAGCGGATGATCAACGCGTCGGGCTACAAGGTGTGGCCGGCCGAAGTCGAGACGATGATGTACCGCCATCCGGCGATCAAGGAAGTGTGCGTGATCGGCACGCGCAGCGCGCATCGCGGCGAGACGGTCAAGGCCTTCGTCGTGCTGGATCCGGCGTACCCCGACGGCGTGACGCCCGACGACGTGGTGGCATGGGCGCGCGATCATATGGCGTCCTACAAGGTGCCGCGCATCGTCGAATTCGTCGAGTCGCTGCCGAAATCCGGGTCGGGAAAGATCATGTGGCGCGAGTTGCAGGAAAGGGAAGAGGCGGCTGCTGCCGCTGCCGTTCAAGGAGACGCAGTGGCATGACGTGCGTGCGATGCGTCAATCCGTGCATGGTCACGCGGGTTGCATGCTTCGTACGTTGCACTGAATGAAGCAGCCACGAGGGAATTTCCTCGTGTGCCGCGTCGATTTTATGTTTGTCATATCGACCTATCGTTGTTGATGTGAACTACTTTTGGGTGGCTCGGGCGGCTGTGTCGCGCGACCGGGGCCGTCGCTTCTTATCGAATGGTTCTCCACGCGGGAACCGGGCATGGTGTGCGGAGAAAGAGAATGAGGAACGATTCATACAAGGTCATGCGCTTCACGGCGTGGAGCGCGATCGTCGGCGGCCTGCTGGCCTACGCGAACGTGGGGCTGGTGTCGATGGTGGCCGGCACGGATACCGGCATGTTGCTGCACGGCGCGACGATGCTGAGCCTGCCGTCCGAAACACGCGACCTGTTTCGCTTGTCGATGCTGGCCGACGTGTTCGGGTTCTATCTCGCGGTGCTCGTGATCGGCGGGTACTTCGTGCATACCTTCAAGGATGAACTCGGCGCGCTCGGCACCATGATCGCGTTCGGGATCGGCGCGTACGCGGTGCTCGGCATCACCGGCGCGGCACTCCAGCTGTCGGTGCTCGATCCACTGGCGCACATGTATGCGGGCGGGGACGACGCAACGCGGGCCGCTGCGGCCGCCGCGTGGGCGACGGTCGCCAACGGCACGCAAAGCGGGCTGTGGTGGGCCGAAGGCCCGCTGGTGTTCTTCTGGGCGCCGATTGTCGCCAATCATCTGAAGAAGGCCGGCTGGCGAGGGGCGTTCCTGTTGAAGATCGTTGCCTGGCTTTTCGCGATCATCTTCGTCTCCGGATTCTTTCCGGAATTCGAAGCCGTGACGGGGGCGGGCGAGATCGTCGTCGTGCTTCTGCTGCCGTTGTGGATGATGGGGTTCGGCTGGCAGTTGCTGCGTCGTGCCGGTCGGCATGTGAAAGCGGGGGCGATGGTTGCCGGGTAAGGGCGCGACCGGAGCGATGCCGGGGGGCGTGGCCAGGCATCATCGGGAGGGGCGCGACATCACAGGGCGTGTACGCCCCCTCGCGTCGAAACCACCCGCTCCCATAACCGGCTCCCTTCACACACTCCCATGAACGGCTCCCATCGCCGATTCCGAAGGCGGGAATCGCCCACGCACGCAGCCCGCGAACCCGGAAGCCGGCCTGTCAGGCCGTGACCGAGGTGGCCTCAGCGCGTACCTTTGCCGCCCGCAGATGCTGATCGCGATCAGCCAGCCAGTCTTTCCGCTCGCCGCGCCAGCCCACCGCGTGGATCCGATCCATCTGGCGTGCGGCAACGGTCGC
Source organism: Burkholderia sp. Se-20378 (assembly GCF_017104665.1). Classification (NCBI taxonomy): domain Bacteria; kingdom Pseudomonadati; phylum Pseudomonadota; class Betaproteobacteria; order Burkholderiales; family Burkholderiaceae; genus Burkholderia; species Burkholderia sp. Se-20378. Next base: position 26,580 of record NZ_JAAGPG010000060.1, read on the forward strand.
CGCACAGGCCAGGCCCGAGAGCGGGATATCGAGCAGGCGCCAGTGGCCGGCATGCGGCGTATCGACCTCGCGGAATGCCCCCGCGAGTGGCGGCAGCGAATCGAGCGTCGCGCCGTGTCCGCTCCCGCACGCATTCGAGATGCTGTCCAGCCGCAACTGGTCGCGCGATACCGGATCGGCGAGCGCGCTGGTCTGCGCCATGCCCAGCCCGATCGGGCCACGGGCGATCGCGATGACGATCCAGATCCCGGCATGGCCGACCACGACGTCGAGCCCGTCAAGCGGGTCGCAGTCCGCGACCGCGATATGGTCGGCATCGCGGTCGATCAACGTCAGTTCGTCGGCCGCACGGCCGGCCAGCGTTCCCAGGATCGCGCGCAGCGCCGACCGGCCGATTGCGAAGCGGCGGCCGTGCACGCGGTTCGGATGCGTGCGGGCACGCCGCAGTTCCGCCTTCGACAGGTAGAGATGGCCGCGCTCGCTGGTGACGAGCTGCCATTCGCCGCGCAGTCGCCACAACAGGATTTCGCCGGGATCGGGGAGCCGCGACGGACATGACGCAAGTGTGTGCGAGCCCGTGATCGTCAGGGTGGGATAGCGCATGCCGGCCCTCGTGTCGGTGGTGAATGCAACGTGGCGTGGCGCACCGGCCGCGTCATGCCTGTTGTCCGGCCGGTCGTGCATCGTTCCCCGACGGCTGCCGCGTGAGCCGTGCGGCGAGCGAGACGGCCTGCCCGAACGACGCCACCGCGTGATGCGGAATCCCGAATGCCTTGACGGCGACTTCGCCTTGCGCGGTCACTTCCGCGCGACGGTCGGGATCGGGTTCGACGCTGACGAGCGCCTTGCAGACGGCGCCCAGCGCCTCCTTGTTCTGCTTGAGCCAGACCGCGCGATGCTTGCGGTCGTCGTGGCTCTCGTCGGTATCGAGCTCGACGTAGACGATCACGAACGGCTCGCCGTGGCGCATCAGCGTATCGATCTCGCCTTCCCAGCGGGGCGCATAGCCCGGCGTCGCGTGTTCGGCGCGAAACACGCAAACCGGAAAGAGTTGGATGTCGTGTAACGCGAAATCATTCGGATTGAGAGCGGGCATCGAGATTTCTCCGGTGGATGAGCGACGCCGAAGCGTCGGGGCGGTCGTAGGGCGGCATTCAATGCGCGCTCGCTTGCGGCGCGCCGGCCTGCGCGACCGGCGGCGCGTCGCGCCAGCCGACGCCGAGCGACTTGTAGAGCGCGATCGCGCCTTGCACCTGCGCGAGCCGGCTGAGTGCGAGCGCATCGCGTGCGCGGTACGTCGCGCGCTGTGCGGTGAGGACCGACAGGTATTCGCCGAGGCCGTTGCGGTACAGCCGCGTCGCACGCGACTGCGCGTCCTGGCTGCTGTCGACCGCCGCGGCGAGCATGGCCTGCTGGTCGCGCGCGGCGCCGATCGCCACCAGCGCGTCCTCGACATCGCGAAACGCGCTGCGGATGCGCTGCT
>NZ_JAAGPG010000607.1:0-238 GCF_017104665.1 Burkholderia sp. Se-20378
TGTGATATGGTTACTAGGATGGAGGATTCGGGATAAGAGCGTCGCTTAGCAGTTGCTGAGCGAAGCGGAGATTGTATATGCGCAGTCGGGGATGTGGTATGCGTATTATGCTAGCGCACGTCTGTTTTTGTGTCACTGACGTAGTCGTGCTTGATGGTGATAAGAGTCGGTACATATTTTTTTTGTGTCGTTGTATACTGGTAGTGACCTGTTACGATGTTTTTTGTTTTTTTTTTTT
>NZ_JAAGPG010000608.1:0-4615 GCF_017104665.1 Burkholderia sp. Se-20378
TGCCGCTGCCGCGCGTCGACCTGCGCCTGCGCAACGTCGCGGTCGGGCCCGTCGCCGTGTTCGGCGCGTCGAACTTCCCGCTCGCGTTCTCGGTCGCCGGCGGCGATACGGCATCGGCGCTCGCAGCCGGCTGCCCGGTGATCGTCAAGGCGCATTCGGCGCACCCGGGCACGTCGGCGCTCGTCGGCCGCGCAATCCAGCAGGCCGCACGCGAATGCGGGATGCCGGCCGGCGTGTTCTCGCTGCTGTTCGACGCGTCGCGCGAGATCGGCCAGGCGCTGGTCGCCGATCCGCGCATCAAGGCCGTCGGCTTCACCGGCTCGCGCCGCGGCGGCGTCGCGCTGATGCATATCGCGGCGGCGCGCCCCGAACCGATTCCCGTCTATGCGGAAATGAGCTCGATCAATCCCGTGCTGTTGTTTCCCGCCGCGCTCGACGCGCGTCACGATGCGATCGCGCCGCAGTTCGTCGCGTCGCTCACGCTCGGCGCCGGCCAGTTCTGCACGAACCCGGGCCTCGTGCTCGCCGTCGACGGGCCCGCGCTGCGTGCGTTCGAGGAAACGGCCGCCGCCGCGGTACGTGCAGTGCCCGCGCAAACCATGCTGACGCCGCACATCCACGCCAGCTACGAACAAGGTGTCGCGGCGCTGCACGATCACACTGCCGTCGAACTGCTCGCGCAAGGCGCCGAAGGCAACCGCCTGCAGGCCCGTGCGGCGCTGCTCGCGACCTCGGCCGATGCGTTCATCGCGCATCCCGAGTTGCGCGACGAAGTCTTCGGCCCCGCTTCGCTGATCGTCCGGTGCCCGGACGCCGACACGCTGCATCGCGTGCTGAAGTCGCTCGAAGGCCAGCTGACGATCGCCGCGCACCTCGCCGACGGCGACGCGCCGCTGTTCGCCGCGCTGCGCCCGCTGCTCGAGCGCAAGGCCGGCCGCATTCTCGTCAACGGCTTCGGCACGGGCGTCGAGGTCGGGCATGCGATGGTGCACGGCGGCCCGTTCCCGGCCACGTCCGACACGCGCACGACGTCCGTCGGCGCACGCGCGATCGAACGCTTCCTGCGCCCCGTGTCGTATCAGGACCTGCCGGAGGCGCTGCTGCCGGAAGCGATCCGCAACGGCAACCCGCTGAACGTGCCGCAACGCATCGACGGCGTGCCGGCGCCGCGGGAGGCGTGACATGACCGCATCCACCGCCGAAGTCGTCCTGTCGCTCGATGACGTCCACGCGCTCGCGCTGCGCGTGCTGACGCACAACGGCATGTCCGACGCCCATGCGCGGGCCATCGCCAACGTGATCACGCAGGGCCAGCGCGACGAATGCCATTCGCATGGCGTGTACCGGCTGCTCGTCTGCGTGCGTTCGCTGAAGAAGGGCAAGGTCGATCCGCAAGCCGTGCCGACGCTGCGCCGGCTGTCGTCGTCGATCGTCTCGGTCGACGCGCATCGCGGCTTCTCGCTGCTGAGCTTCGAGACGGGCCTGCCGGTGCTCGTCGAGATGGCGAAACAGCACGGCATCGCCGCGATGACGATCAACCACTGCTACCACTTCTCTGCGCTGTGGCCCGAGGTCGAGGCCATCGCGGCCGAGGGGCTGGTCGGCATCGCGATGAATCCGAGCCATAGCTGGGTCGCGCCGGAGGGCGGCCGCGAGCCCGTGTTCGGCACGAACCCGATCGCGTTCGCGTGGCCGCGCCCGGGCGGCGTGCCGTTCGTGTTCGATTTCGCGACGAGCGCGATTGCGCGCGGCGACATCGAGCTGCATGCGAAGCAAGGCAAGGCGATCCCGCCGGAATGGGCCATCGACGCCGACGGCCGGCCGACCACCGATCCGAAAGCCGCGTTGCAGGGCGCGATGCGCACGTTCGGCGGCCACAAGGGTTCGGCGCTCGCGGCGATGGTCGAACTGCTCGGCGGCGCGCTGATCGGCGACATGACGAGCCGCGAGTCGATGGACTTCGACGAAGGCGTCGGCGCGACGCCGTGTCACGGCGAGCTCGTGATCGCGTTCGACCCGAAGGTGTTCCTCGGCGACGATCTCGACACGGGGCTCGCGCGCGGCGAACGGATGTTCGAATCGATCGTCGCGCAGGGTGCGCGGCTGCCGTCGCAACGCCGCTTCGACGCCCGCGCGCGCAGCATCGCGCACGGCGTGCGGATTCCGAAGGCGCTGTACGACGAGATCCTGACGCTGCTCGACTGATCGCGAAGCATGGGGCCGGATCGCGTATTCATCCGCGATCGAGACGCGATCCGGCCTTCTCGCAGGCCGGTCGCGCGAGCGTACCGCCACCCGCGCATGCGTTCCGCGCCGGGCACGCTGCCCGCGTCGGTTGCCGGCCCCATGGGCGCCACGCCCGCGGCGGCTGTGGGATAATCGGCCGGTTTGCCCTGGGCGCAGCTCAAGAGGTTGTTCGCACGGGCGCGAGAGAGGCCTTTATTCCCCGTGCCTCCACCCTTTTCCCGCGATATTTCTTCAGCAACGACAATGCCCACTTACCGTTCCAAAACCTCCACCGCCGGCCGCAACATGGCAGGTGCGCGCTCGCTCTGGCGCGCCACCGGCATGAAAGACGACGATTTCTCGAAGCCGATCATCGCGGTCGTCAACTCGTTCACCCAGTTCGTGCCGGGCCACGTGCACCTGAAGGATCTCGGCCAGCTCGTCGCGCGCGAGATCGAGGCTGCCGGCGGCGTCGCGAAGGAATTCAACACGATCGCGGTCGACGACGGCATCGCGATGGGCCACGACGGCATGCTGTATTCGCTGCCGAGCCGCGACATCATCGCCGACTCGGTCGAATACATGGTGAACGCGCATTGCGCGGACGCAATGGTGTGCATCTCGAACTGCGACAAGATCACGCCGGGGATGCTGATGGCCGCGATGCGCCTGAACATCCCGGTGATCTTCGTGTCGGGCGGCCCGATGGAAGCGGGCAAGACGCGCCTCGCGAACCCGGTCACCAAGGCCATCGAAGTGAAGAAGCTCGACCTCGTCGACGCAATGGTGATCGCCGTCGACCCGTCGTACTCCGACGCCGAAGTCGCCGAAGTCGAACGCTCGGCCTGCCCGACTTGCGGCTCGTGCTCGGGCATGTTCACCGCGAACTCGATGAACTGCCTGACCGAAGCGCTCGGCCTGTCGCTGCCCGGCAACGGCACGGTGGTGGCCACGCACGCCGACCGCGAGCAACTGTTCAAGCGCGCCGGCCGTCGCATCGTCGAACTCACCCGCCAGCACTACGAGCAGGACGACGAACGCGTGCTGCCGCGCTCGGTGGGCTTCAAGGCATTCGAGAACGCGATGACGCTCGACATCGCGATGGGCGGTTCGACCAACACGATCCTGCACCTGCTGGCGATCGCGCAGGAAGCCGGCATCGACTTCACGATGAAGGACATCGACCGCCTGTCGCGCGTCGTGCCGCAGCTGTGCAAGGTCGCGCCGAACACGAACAAGTACCACATCGAGGATGTGCACCGCGCAGGCGGCATCATGGCGATCCTCGGCGAGCTCGACCGCGCCGGCAAGCTGCACACCGACGTGCCGACCGTGCACACGCCGTCGCTGAAGGATGCGCTCGACCAGTGGGACATCGTCCGCACGCAGGACGAAGCGGTCCGCACGTTCTACCAGGCCGGCCCGGCCGGCGTCCCGACGCAGGTCGCGTTCAGCCAGAACACGCGCTGGCCGAGCCTCGACCTCGATCGCGCCGAAGGCTGCATCCGCTCGTACGAGCATGCATTCTCGAAGGAAGGCGGCCTCGCCGTGCTGACGGGCAACATCGCGCTCGACGGCTGCGTGGTGAAGACGGCCGGCGTCGACGAGAGCATCCTCGTGTTCGAAGGCACGGCGCACGTGACCGAATCGCAGGACGAAGCAGTCGAAAACATCCTGAACGACAAGGTCAAGGCGGGCGACGTGGTGATCGTGCGCTACGAAGGCCCGAAGGGCGGCCCCGGCATGCAGGAAATGCTCTATCCGACCAGCTACATCAAGTCGAAGGGCCTCGGCAAGGCATGCGCGCTGCTGACGGACGGCCGTTTCTCGGGCGGCACGTCGGGCCTGTCGATCGGCCATTGCTCGCCGGAAGCGGCAGCGGGCGGCGCGATCGGCCTCGTGCGCGACGGCGACAAGATCCGCATCGACATCCCGAACCGCACGATCGACGTGCTGGTGTCGGACGAGGAACTGGCGCGCCGCCGCGAAGAGCAGAACGCGAAGGGCTGGAAGCCGGCGCAACCGCGTCCGCGCAAGGTGTCAGCCGCGCTGAAGGCCTACGCGAAGCTGGTCATGTCCGCCGACAAGGGCGCCGTGCGCGACCTGTCGCTGCTCGACGACTGACAGGGGTAGCCTGATCGGCTGCTTGCAACGCGCAGCCGGTCAGGCTGCGGGCCGTACGACCGCCCGCTCGCCCGATCCAGAAGCCGCTCTCCGGAGCGGCTTTTTTTCATCGGGCGCCGGCAGAAAGCGCCGGCATCGTCAGTGACGGAAGTCTTCCGGACCGCCGCCGCCTCCTCCGCCACCGCCACCACCGTGGCTTCCGCCGCCGTTTCCGCCGCCTTGCGGCCGCGCGCCGCCGTACCCCCCGCCGCCGCCGCCCGGGTGC
>NZ_JAAGPG010000609.1:0-4703 GCF_017104665.1 Burkholderia sp. Se-20378
TCGCGAACGGCTTGCCGACCGGCTTCAGCGTGCCTTGCGCATGGAACCAGATCGAATTGACGGTCGGCAGGCCACGCGCCTCGCGGGCCTCGTTGACCGGATGCTGGAACCACGCCATCTGCACTTCGTTCTGCAGCTTCATCCACATCCGCGAGCGCTCGCCCGTATGGGCCTCGTGTGGCAGCCAGATTTCGATGTTGCGGCCGCTCGCGCGTAGCGGCGCAGCGCCGGCGAGGCGGGCGAGCTGCTCGCTCGACAGGTACCAGCGTGACGGGTTCGGCGCCTCGAGCCGGACGCCGAGCTCCTCGATCAGCGGCCGCGCGACCGCGAGCAGCGCGGCTGCGTCGCCGTCATTGAGCGCGAGGGCCGCCGGATCGACGAGTACCAGGTGATCGTGCGCGATTTCGACGTGGACGGGCTCGACGCAGGCCCACGCGTGCGCGCCGGGGTCGCCGCCATCCGCCAGCAGCATGTAGGGCGCGAGCGGCGCCTCGTCCGCGGCGTTGCCCTGGGTTGCGCCGAACTGGCGGGCCAGCCAGCGCTCGTGTGGCAGCGTGCGCTGGAAGTCCTCGCCGGTCACGCGCTCGACGAGGCTGGCGCGGGCGAGCAACTTTTCGAGCGCTGGGCTGTCCAGCGTGTGCAGGGACGAGGCCGCATCGGCCGCCGACGGCAGCGCGAACGGAACGAGAAAATGGAGGCGTCGGTCGTGCATGATGGTGCGCATTGTATGGCAAACTGCGCGCGTGATCGGGCCGGCTGACGGCCCGTTCGCGTCCGGCGGCCGTTTTTCGACCGTGCCCGGGCCGGTGGCCGCCACCGGGCGGCGGTCCGGCCGCGGGGCGCCTCCCCGCCGTAACCAGCAGAAAGGATTCGCTTGAAACTTCCGTACGAATGGCAGATCGGCTGGCGCTACACGCGCGCCGGCAAACGCACGACCGGTAACGGCTTCATTTCCTTCATCGCGCTCGTGTCGATGCTCGGGATCGCGCTCGGCGTCGCGGCGCTGATCGTCGTGCTGTCGGTGATGAACGGCTTCCAGAAAGAAGTGCGCGACCGCATGCTGTCGGTGCTCGCGCACGTCGAGGTGTTCTCGCCGACGGGCTCGATGCCCGACTGGCAACTGACCGCGCAGGAAGCGCGCCGCAATCCTTCGGTGATCGGCGCGGCGCCGTACGTCGATGCGCAGGCGCTGCTCACCCGCCAGGACGCGGTGAGTGGCGTGATGCTGCGCGGCGTCGAGCCGACGCTCGAGCCGCAGGTGTCGGACATCGGCAAGGACATGAAGGCGGGCCAGCTCGGCGCGCTCGTGCCGGGCCAGTTCGGCATCGTGCTCGGCGATGCGCTCGCGGGCAACCTCGGCGTGACGGTCGGCGACAAGGTCACGCTGGTTGCGCCGGAAGGGTCGATCACGCCGGCCGGCATGATGCCGCGGCTGAAGCAGTTCACGGTCGTCGGCGTGTTCGAGTCCGGGCACTACGAATACGACAGCACGCTCGCGATGATCAACATCCGCGACGCCGAGGCGCTGTTCCGGATGACAGCGCCGACCGGCGTGCGGCTGCGGCTGAAGGACATGCAGAAGGCGCCGGACGTGGCGGTCGAGCTGTCGCATACGCTGTCGGGCAGCCTGTACATCCGCGACTGGACCCAGCAGAACAAGACATGGTTCTCGGCCGTGCAGATCGAGAAGCGGATGATGTTCATCATCCTCACGCTGATCATCGCGGTGGCCGCGTTCAACCTCGTGTCGTCGCTCGTGATGACGGTGACCAACAAGCAGGCCGACATCGCGATCCTGCGCACGCTCGGCGCGCAGCCGGGGTCGATCATGAAGATCTTCGTCGTGCAGGGCGTGACGATCGGCTTCGTCGGCACGGCGTCGGGCGTCGCGCTCGGCTGCCTGATCGCGTGGAGCATCCCGTGGCTGATCCCGATGATCGAGCACCTGTTCGGCGTGCAGTTCCTGCCGCCGTCCGTGTACTTCATCAGCGAACTGCCGTCCGAACTCGTCGCGAGCGACGTGATCCGGATCGGGCTGATCGCATTCGCGCTGTCGGCGATCGCGACGCTCTATCCGAGCTGGCGCGGGGCGAAGGTGAAGCCGGCGGAGGCGCTCCGCTATGAATGATCGCGCGACCGCATTCGCGGATTCACGACAACACAACAGACAGGATTCGGCAGGTATGCAGGAATACGTGCTTCAGGCGCGCGGGGTCACGAAGGCTTTCGTGCAGGGCGGCTTCAACGTGCAGGTGCTCAACAATACCGAGCTGACGGTGCGGCGTGGCGAGAAGCTCGCGGTCGTCGGTGCGTCGGGTTCCGGCAAGAGCACGCTGCTGCACGTGCTGGGCGGGCTCGACGAGCCGAGCGCGGGCGAGGTGTCGCTGCTCGGCAAGCCGTTCACGCAACTCGCCGAGCGCGAGCGCAACGAACTGCGCAACCGTGCGCTCGGCTTCGTCTATCAGTTTCATCACCTGCTGCCCGAGTTCACCGCGCTCGACAACGTCGCGATGCCGCTGCGCATTCGCCGGATGACGACCGAAGACGCGCGCGAGCAGGCGCAGACGATGCTCGAGCGCGTCGGTCTCGGCCCGCGTGCGAAGCACCGGCCGGGCGAGCTGTCGGGCGGCGAACGGCAGCGGGTCGCGATCGCGCGCGCGCTGGTCACGAAGCCCGCGTGCGTGCTGGCCGACGAGCCGACCGGCAACCTCGACGGCACGACGGCCGATACGGTGTTCAACCTGATGCTCGAGTTGTCCGAGACGCTCGAAACGAGCTTCGTGATCGTCACGCACGATCCCGATCTCGCCGCGCGCTGCGACCGCATCATGCGGCTGCGCGACGGCGTGCTGCACGAGGAGCCGGCGCTGCCGGTGTAAGAAGCGAACGCGCTTGGCCTGCTGCCGGGGTCGTCCCGGCGCGGCGCCAGGGCGCAGGACTGCCGCCATGTGGATCGACACGCACTGCCATCTCGATGCCGCCGAGTTCGACGCCGACCGCGACGCGGTTGCGCACGCGGCGCGCGCGGCCGGCGTGTCGCGCATCGTGATCCCGAGCGTCGGGCGCGACAACTTCACGACGGTGCGCGAACTCGCGCAACGCACGCCGGGTGCGGTCTACGCGCTCGGTATCCATCCGATGTATACGCCACGCGCATGCGACGAGGATCTCGACCTGCTGCGCATGGAGATCGAGGCGAGCCTCGACGATCCGCGCTTCGTCGCGATCGGCGAGATCGGGCTCGACTATTTCGTGCCGGGGCTCGACGAAGACCGGCAGCAGTTCTTCTACCAGGGGCAACTGAAGCTCGCGCGCGAATTCGACTTGCCCGTGCTGTGCCACGTGCGCAAGTCGCAGGATCGCGTGCTCGCCGGGCTGCGCCGTTTCGGCGTGCGGCGCGGCATCGCGCATGCGTTCAACGGCAGCTTCCAGCAGGCCGAAGCGTATCTCGCGCACGGGCTGCATCTCGGCTTCGGCGGCAACGTGACCTTCACGCGCGCGCTGCAGATCCGCCGGCTCGCGGCGCAGTTGCCGCTCGATGCGATCGTCGTCGAGACGGACGCACCCGACATCGCGCCCGAATGGGCCTACAAATCCCGCAACACGCCCGACCAGGTGCCGCGCATCGGCGACGTGCTTGCCGAACTGCGCGGGATCGACGCCGGCGCCGTGTCCCTATGCACTTCGGCTAACGCGCTCGCTGCGCTGCCGCGACTCGCCCTTTCGTCCGCATAATCGTTGCCGGAAGGCGCCGCATGTTCAATGGCGGTGCGGGGTCGACGAGGAGGGGCGATGCGCGTGTGGTGGATCGCGTTCGCGCTCGGCGTGGTCGTGCTGCAGCGGCAGGCGGCGCTGCCGGGTGCGCTCGCATGGACGATCGGTGCAGCCATACTCGCGGGCTGCGTGGTGCTCGGCACGTGGAGCATGCGCCGTCGGCGCACGCGTACGACCGTCGCGTTCGGATGGGTGCTGTGCGCGCTCGCGGCCGGCGTCGTCGGGTTCGGCTATGCAGCCGCGCGGGCCGAATGGCGGTTGGACGACAGCCTGCCCGTCGAGTGGGAAGGGCGCGACATCGTCGTCACCGGCGTGATCCGGGGGCTGCCCACGGTCGACGAAACAGGTGCACGGCTACTGTTCGCGGTCGAGTCGAACGATGCGGAGCTGGCCCGCTTTCCACCGTTGATCCGGCTGTCGTGGCGCGCGTATGGCGCATCGGCGACACGCGATCCACTGCCTGATTTGCGCGCCGCGCAGCGTTGGCGATTCGTCGTGCGGCTGAAGCGCCCGCATGCCGAGGCCAATCCGGGTGTGCGCGACAGCGAGGCGGCGTGGCTTGCCGCAGGCATTCGCGCGATCGGTTATGTCAGCGCGCCCCGGCGGGCGGAATTGCTCGATGCGTGTGCATCGGGGTGGCGTGCATCGATCGATCGGCTGCGCGACGCGCTGCGCGCGCGTATCGGCGCGACGCTCAGCGGCGACGCGAGCCACCGAGGCATCGTCGCTGCGCTCGCAATCGGCGATCAGTCGGGCATCGGCGATGTCGACTGGCGCGTGCTGCGCAGCACGGGTACTAGCCATCTGGTCGCAATCTCCGGCCTGCATGTCGGGCTCGTCGGCGCGATCGCGGGCGGGCTGGTATCGATGGTCTGGCGCCGCCTGCGCTGGCGCGCACGGGCCGCGACGCTCGTGTTGCCGGCACCGTA
>NZ_JAAGPG010000610.1:0-4694 GCF_017104665.1 Burkholderia sp. Se-20378
TGTCGGCGGCGCGCCGCGCGCCGCGCTGGCGCTCGCGAGCGACGAGAACCGCCCGCTGCGCGACTACACGCTCGGGCAGCTTGCGGCCGGTGCGGCGTGCGACCCGTTCGCGTGCGGCGAGACGCTGCAGAAACTGCCGGTGCCGCTGGTGCTCGGCTGGCTGCAACGCTGGCTGTACGACCTGCTTGCCCAGCGGATGGCGGGCGCGCCGCGCTACTTCCCGACGCACGCGGCGGCGCTCGCGCGCTGTGCGGAAGCGGTCGATGCGAATGCGTTCGCCCGCTTCATGAAGGCCGTGACGCGGCAGCGGACGGTCGAGAATCATCCGCTCAACGCGCGGCTCGTATTCGAGGAATTGTTTCTCGGATACCGGGAAATATTCGCGTGATCCGGCATTGTTTCGTGTGGGTTGCGAAATGATGACCGGCCCACGTCGCGACGCGACCGTGGCCGTCCGGCCCGCGAACGCCGCCCGTTGCCGCATGCCGGCGCGCGCATGAGCGCCCGCCTTACGTATTCAGGAAACACGATGTTCGTCGACTCTCACTGCCACATCAATTTCAAGGGCCTGGCCGACCGCCTGCCGGCCGTTCTCGAGAACATGCGCGAGCATGACGTCACGCACGCGCTGTGCGTGTCGGTCGATTTCGAGACGCTGCCGGAGGTTCTTGCGATCGCGGACGCGCATGACAACGTCTATGCGTCGGTCGGCGTGCATCCCGATCACGAGGACATGCACGAGCCGACGCTCGCGGAGCTCGTCGAGCTGGCCGCGCACCCGAAGGTCGTCGCGATCGGCGAAACGGGCCTCGACTACTACCGCCTCGAAGGCCGCTCGATCGACGACATGGAATGGCAGCGCGAACGCTTTCGCACGCATATCCGCGCGGCGACCGCGACGATGAAGCCGCTGATCATCCACACGCGCTCGTCGTCGGAGGACACGCTGCGGATCATGGCCGAGGAGCGCGCGGACGTGCCGGGCGGCGTGATGCACTGCTTCACCGAGCCGTGGCCGGTGGCCGAGCAGGCGCTCGCGCAGAACTTCCATATCTCGCTGTCGGGCATCGTCACGTTCAAGAACGCGACCGACGTGCAGGACGTCGCGCGGCGCGTGCCGCTCGACCGGCTGCTGATCGAGACCGACTCGCCGTACCTCGCGCCGGTGCCGTATCGCGGCAAGCCGAATGAACCTGCGTACGTCAGCCATGTCGGACGCTTTATCGCATCCGAGCGCGGGATCGCCGTCGAGGCGCTCGCCGATGCGACGACGCAGAACTTTTTCCGGCTGTTCAAGATCGCCCGCTAACGACGTGCGCGCAGCCGACAACCCAGGGAAGGAGCCCACAACAATGACGAAGCCGACCAATCATCTGCCGAAACGTGCACTCGTTGCCGCCGCACTCGTCGCGAGCGGCCTGTTCGCGGCAGCCGGCGCGCATGCCGAATCGCTCGATGCGATCGTCAAGGCCGTCAAGTTCGACGACATCGCCGACATCGGCCAGCAGCTCAAGAGCGGCAAGCTCGACCCGAACACGATCGCGCCGAACGGCGACCCGCTGATCGTGATCGCCGCGCGCGAGAAGTCCGACAAGGTTGCGGCGGCGCTCGCCGCGACGCCGAACGTCGACCTCGAGAAGGAAGACAAGGCCGGCGAAAACGCGCTGATGCTCGCGTCGCTGAACGGCGACGTCGGCCTCGCGAAGCTGCTGATCGACAAGGGCGCGGAAGTCAGCAAGAAGGGCTGGGCGCCGCTGCACTACGCGGCGACCAACGGCCAGGACGCCGTGGTGAAGCTGCTGCTCGACCACGACGCGTATATCGATACCGCATCGCCGAACGGCACGACGCCGCTGATGATGGCCGCACGCGGCAACCATCCGTCGACGGTCACGCTGCTGCTCGACCAGGGCGCCGATCCGCAGGTGAAGAACCAGCTCGGCATCACCGCGCTCGAATTCGCGAAGCACTACAACGCGCCCGACGCGATCGCGATCCTGAGCAAGCGGACGACGCGCATCGGGGCCTCGACGCCGGCAGATGCACAAAAGAGTGCAAAATGACGGTTTTCGGTGCGGCAGCCGGTGCCCGCCCGGCCGGATTCCGGCCGGAGCAGGGCGTCCCGGCGCCGCGCCGGCCAAGGCAGCAGGCGGTCTCGGGCCGCATTGACATAAGGAACACCATGTTGCGCGCAATGTTTTGTGCCGCGGCGTTTGCCGTGCCGTTGTCGGCGGCGGCTTTCACGGGCGCTGATCTCGACCGGCTGTGCGCGAAGACGGACGTCAAGTCGCGGGCGTCGTGCGCGGCCTACATCGAAGGCGCCGCCGACGGCGTCTACAACACCATCGACGCGATCGGCGGCACGACGGGGCCGCGGGTCGGCCAGTATTTCTGCCTGCCGCCCGACATCCGGGCGCAGCAGATGACCGACGCGGTGCGCAAGTACATCGCGGAGAATCCGAAGCTGGCCGACTACAACGCGAGCACCGCGGTGTCGCTCGGTCTCGGCAAGGCGTTTCCCTGCAGGAGCGGCAACTGACCTGACGCCGTGTCCGGGCCCGCGCGTGGCCCGGATGTCGCCGACGCATCCAGGACGAGGCGTGCGCGCCTCATCACCCACGGGCGCCGATGATTTCAATTGAGGAACTGCAGCGCATCACCGATGCGCCGCTGCATTCATGGCTTGGCACGCTGGCCGTGTCCGTCATCGTCTTGCTGGTCGTCACGGTCGTGCACCGTCTCGGCGCACGCATCGTCAAGCGCATCGCGCAGCCGTATCCGTTGATGAGCGCGATCCTGCGCTACATCGACAGGCCGTCGCTCGTCGTGCTCGCGCTGCTGGCGCTCGAATTCCTGTGGGTCCAGGCGGACGACGGCATGTCGTTCGTACGCGGCATGCGCACGGCGGCGGCGGTCGGCTCCATCATTTCCCTCACGTGGCTGCTGGTGCGGCTCGCGGCCGGCGTCGGCGACGCCATCATCCAGGCCCATCCGATCGATACGGCCGACAACCTTCAGGCCCGGCGCATCCATACGCAGGCCAGGGTGCTCGTGCGGACCGTGATGGTGCTGATCGTGATCATCGGCACCGGCGCCGCGCTGATGACGTTCCCGAACGTGCGCCAGGTCGGCGCGAGCCTGCTGGCGTCGGCCGGCGTCGCGGGGCTGGTCGCCGGTATCGCCGCGCGGCCGGTGCTCGGCAACCTGATCGCCGGGCTGCAGATCGCGCTCACGCAGCCGATCCGGCTCGACGACGTGGTCGTGATCCAGGGCGAGTGGGGGCGTATCGAGGAAATCACCGGCTCGTTCGTGTCGGTGCGGCTGTGGGACCAGCGGCGCCTCGTCGTGCCGCTGCAATGGATCATCGAGAACCCGTTCACGAACTGGACGCGCAGCAGCTCGGAAATCATCGGTACGGTCTATCTGTCGGTCGATTACCGCACGCCGCTCGCGCCGCTGCGCGAAGAACTTGCGCGGCTCGTCCACGCGGCACCCGAATGGGATGGCCGCGTGCAGGTGTTGCAGGTGACCGACGCGACGGAACGCACGATGCAGTTGCGTGCGCTCGTCAGCGCGGCCGATGCGTCGTCGTGCTGGGACCTGCGCTGCCGCGTGCGCGAAGGACTGATCGCCTGCCTGCAAGACCGCTATCCGCAATGCCTGCCGCGCAGCCGGATGGAACTGTATCCGCACGAATCCGCGCCGGACGCGCCGAATCCCGAACGGCCGCACGCGCGGTCGCCTGCCGCCAGTACGGCGGCCGATACCGCGGCCGACCCGCAGACCGCCGAAGGCCGCTGACAGCGGCCCGCATGCCTCCTCCAACGTCATGACCGCGCTGAACACGCTTGCCATTGCCAATTACCGCTCGCTGCGCGAGCTGATCGTGCCGCTCGCGGCACTCAACGTCGTCACGGGGCCGAACGGCAGCGGCAAGTCGAGCGTGTACCGCGCACTGCGGCTGCTCGCCGACACCGCGCAGGGGCGCGTGATCCCGTCGCTCGCCCGCGAAGGCGGGTTGCCGTCGACGCTGTGGGCCGGCCCCGAGCGCTTCTCGCGGGCGATGCTGGACGGCGACACACCGGTGACTGGCACGGTGCGCAAGGGGCCCGTGAGCCTGAAGCTCGGCTTCGCCTGCGACGATTTCGGCTATGCGATCGATCTCGGCATGCCGGTGAAGAACGACGCGACGCAATTCTCGCTCGATCCGGTGGTCAAGCGCGAGTGCATCTGGGGCGGCGCGATGTTGCGCCCGTCGACGCTGCTGGTCGACCGGCAGGGCGCGCAGATCCGCGCGCGCACCGCATCGGGCGACTGGCAGACGATTCCGCAGCCGGTGGCCAGCTTCGACAGCATGATGACCGAATTCGCCGATCCGACCGGCGCGCCCGAGATGATCGCGGTGCGTGAACGGATCCGCTCGTGGCGCTTCTATGATCACTTCCGGACCGACGCGCAGGCGCCGGCGCGGCAGTCGCACATCGGCACCCACACACCGGTGCTCGCGGACGACGGCGCCGACCTGGCCGCCGCGTTGCAGACGATCCGCGAAATCGGCGACGGCGCGGCACTCGATGCGGCGCTCGACGACGCGTTTCCCGGTGCATCGGTCGAGATCGACAATCCGGGCGGCCGTGGCCGCTTCGACGTGCTGATGCGCCAGCCGGGGCTGCTGCGGCCGCTCGCGGCGGCCG
>NZ_JAAGPG010000611.1:0-4393 GCF_017104665.1 Burkholderia sp. Se-20378
TCGCGCAGTGGCCCGCGCCCGCATGCAGGACCTGCACGCGAAACGCGCCCGAGCCGGCCTGCGTCACGGGACGCGGCCGCTTACCGTTGCGGGGGCAGCGCAGGTTAGCGAGCTTCCGGCGCCCGCGCCCTGCTTCCCGTTTAACCGCGCGTTCCACGCGCGAGCACCGAGGCGGCGCCAGTTTAGGAGCGGGTTGCGCGAGCGTCAAGGAAGCGTCCGGACACGCACGGGAAGCGCCGATTCGCGGCAAGAAGCAGGGGTGTTACGACTGGAAACGTTACAGATGTCGGATTGCGCGTTATTCCGCGCTAAAATGCTGGGTCTTTAGAGGACGCAGCAAATGCTCAACGAACTCGAAACCCTATCTCAAAATATTGGCCGTCTGATTTCGCTGAACAAGCGCTATCACTCGGAACGGCTCGCGCTCGAGGAGCAGGTCGCGCAATTGCGCGCGGATGCGGACGCTGTCCGCGCGGAACTCGCGCAACTGCGCGACGAACGCAATGCACTTGCGGCCGAGCGTGACACGCTGTCGGCAAAGATCGACGACGCCCAGGTGAAACTGAACGCGATTCTCGAAAAGCTGCCGCGCTCGAAAAGTGCGGAGCAAGCCGACAACCAGCTTGACCTGCTGGATGCGCAGGCGCGTCCGGATGGCGATGACGCGGCCAGCCACGGAGAACATGCATGAGCACCAAGCAGATCGAAGTCTCGATACTCGGTCAGGCCTATCGGCTCGCCTGCTCGGCCGAGACCGAAGCGGCACTGCTCGAAGCGGTCGCGCGCGTCGACGCCGAAATGTCGAAAATCCGCTCGAACAGCTCGGTACGCGGCACCGATCGCATCGCCGTGATGGCGGCGCTGTCGCTCGCGTCCGAATTGCTGCGGCTGCAAACGAGCGTGCGGCATGGTGAAGCATTTCCCGCGGAGGAAATCCGTCGTACAATGCACCAGATGAACGAACAGCTCGGCGCGGTGCTCGCACAGCACGAGACGCAGTAACGTTTTAATCGATGCGTCGATTCCCCTTGATCTCCGCGATCAACGGTGGTCAAATTGGCGCATCGAAGCACAGTTCAGTCAGCTTCCCTGCCTGGTTCGCCAAGGTCATATATTCCTTGAACCAATGCCATGTGCACGGTTGCGGAAATTTGTAGCACGGGCGCGCGCGTCACTCTGTCTGATGTACCCGAAGTGCTGCTAACTGCGACCAATTCTGAACCTCAGGTTCAGGATGCCGGCCTAGCGGCCAAGGCGGGGGCCTATCCAACGGCATCGGGCGAAGCCCGGTGCCGTTTTCTTTTGTAGCAGCCTCTTTCTGCGTCGATCACGATCCATGCAATACTGGCTGATGAAGTCCGAACCGGACGAAGCAAGCATCGACGATCTCGCCAATGCACCGCAGCGCTCGCTGCCGTGGACCGGCGTGCGCAACTATCAGGCGCGCAATTTCATGCGCGACACGATGAAGATCGGCGACGGCGTGCTGTTCTATCACTCGAGTTGCCCCGAGCCGGGCATCGCGGGCCTCGCCGAAGTGTCGTCGACGCCCTACCCCGACCCCACGCAGTTCGATCCGAAAAGCCCCTATTACGACCCGAAGTCGACGCAGGAAGCACCGCGCTGGCTGCTCGTCGACGTGCAGTACGTGAAAAAATCGGCGCTCGTGCCGCTTGCGGCGCTGCGCGAACACGATGAACTCGCCGACATGCGCGTGCTCGCACGCGGCAACCGACTGTCGATCACGCCGGTCACGCGCGCCGAATGGCGCTTCATCACCGAAAAGCTGATGAAGTAGGCGCACGCCAAAGGTCAAATCTGGTCAGTACGCACTGCCGCCACGGAACTCGCGGCACTTTCGCGCGGCCTAAGCAACCGCTGTCGGCCGATCAGGCCGGCTGTCGTTTTTTTCGTCGCGCGGTACGCCCGCGTCGTGCACGCGTGATCCGCGTGCACGCCCTCGCACAAGGAGTCCAACAATGACCAAGAAATCCGCACTCGCGCTGTCGCTCGCCCTTGCCGCCGCCGTTCCCGTCGCGCTGACGCTCGCGTCGACCACCGCGCACGCGCAAACCGCGAACCCGCACTTTCCGGAGCCGGCAGGCGTGCTGTCGCTGTCGTCGCAGGCCAGCGCCGACGTGCCGCAGGACATCATCCACATCACGCTGTTCTACGAGCAGCAGGCCAAGGATCCGGGCAGCCTCACCGCGCAGTTGAACCAGCGCGCCGACGCAGCGCTGTCGCAGGCGAAGGGCGTATCGGGCGTCACCGCACACACGGGTGCATTCTCCGTGTACCCGAGCACCGATCGCGACGGCAAGATCTCCGCATGGCGCGGTCGCACCGAGGTCGCGCTCGAATCGCGCGATTTCGCGGCGGCGTCGAAGCTTGCGGGCCAGCTGTCGAACCTGATGCAGGTCGCGAACGTCGAGTTCTCGCTGTCGCCCGAAGCACAGCGTGCAGCCGAGCAGAAGCTCACGACCGAAGCGATCAAGTCGTTCCGCGCCCGCGCGGACGAAGCCGCGAAGGCATTCGGCTACAGCAGCTACACGATCCGCGACGTGAACGTCGGCGGCGGCCGCAACGTGCAGCCGTACCCGCGCATGATGGCGATGGCCGCGGCGCCGATGGACAGCGCGAAGATGAGCGCACCGATCGCCGTCGAAGGCGGCAAGGCCACCGTGTCGGTCACCGTCAACGGCTCCGTGCAGATGAAGTAACGCACAGCGCGCGGCAGTCCGAAATGAAAAACGCCGGCCCGAGGGCCGGCGTTTTTTATTGACCTGGATGGTGCCGATGCACGCGCCGATCGCACGTGCATCGGCAGTGCATCACGCAGCGGCATTCGCCGCGCGGCGGCGATACGCCCAGACCATCAGCGCGACGCCCGCGAGGATCATCGGCAGCGACAGCCACTGCCCCATCGACAGGCCGAGCGCGAGCAGGCCGAGGAAGTCGTCGGGCTCGCGCGCGAACTCGACCGTGAAGCGTGCGAGGCCATAGCCGATCAGGAACAGCGCGGACACGGCGCCCATCGGCCGCGACTTGCGCGCGAAGAGGAACAGCGCGAAGAACAGCACGATGCCCTCGAGCGCGATTTCATAAAGCTGCGACGGATGGCGCGGCAGCATCTGGTATTGCATGAACACGTCGGCGAGATGCCACTTCTCGACGAGCTCCGGATGCTTCGGCAACCATGCCGCATCGTCGCGCATCGCGCCCGGGAACAGCATCGCCCACGGTGCGGAAGGATCGGTCACGCGGCCCCACAGTTCACCGTTGATGAAGTTGCCGAGCCGCCCGGCCGCGAGCCCCGTCGGCACCATCGGCGCGACGAAATCGGTGACCTGCAGCCAGTGACGCTTGCGCTGCCACGCGAACAGCATCATCGCGAGCGTCACGCCGAGGAAGCCGCCATGAAACGACATGCCGCCTTCCCACACCTTGAACACGTCGAGCGGATGCGAGAAATAGAAATCGGCCTTGTAGAACAGCACGTAGCCGAGCCGGCCGCCGAGCACGGTGCCGAGCACGCCGTAGAACATCATGTCGTCGATGTCCTTCGCGGTCCAGCCTTGCGCCGCGACGTGCGGCAGCTTCAGGCGGATCCGGCCGACGACGATCGCCGCGATGAAGCCGACGAGATACATGAGCCCGTACCAGCGCACGGCCAGCGGCCCGAGATGGATCGCAACGGGGTCGAAATTCGGGTGAATGATCATGGGTTAGCGAAGAAGTTTTCGAATGCGGTACGGCCGTCGCAAACGCGCAGCACCGCGCTTTGGACGGCACCGGCGCGTCATCGTTCACGTCACGGGGCGAGGCCCTGCGCGCGCACGACGTCGATGAAGCCGGCCAGCACCGGGCTCACGTCGCCGGTGCGCCACACGAGGCCCGTCTCGACGACCGGCGCGTGATCGGCAAGCGGCCGGTAGACCACGCCGGTGCGCCGCAGGTTACGCAGCGATTGCGGCACCAGTGCGACGCCCATGCCGGCCGACACGAGGCTGACGATCGTCTGCATCTGGATCGCCTCCTGGCCGATGTGCGGAGTTTCCCCCGCCGCGCCGTAGCAGCCCGTAATGATGTCATAAAAGCCGGGCGCCAAACGACGCGGAAAGATCACGAGCGGCAATGCGGCAACCTCGGCGAGACGGACGGGCTCGTCTTCCGGCGCATCGCTCGCCGCGGCCGGCATCGCCACCACCAGCGGCTCGCGCACGACGGGCAGGTACGACAGCCCGGCCGCGTGGCGCGGCGGCACGGGCGGAATGACGAGCCCCGCGTCGATGCGGCCCGCGACGAGTTCATCGATCTGCACGTCGCTCGTCGCCTCCGCGAGTTGCAGCCGCACCTGCGGATAGCGCGCGCCGAACGCACGCAGCAGCGCAGG
>NZ_JAAGPG010000612.1:0-234 GCF_017104665.1 Burkholderia sp. Se-20378
TAAAAAAAAAAAAAAAAAAAAAAAAAAAAAACCATAAAACACTACTACACCAACCATTCACAGCACTCTGCACCACAGCGCTAAGAACTGTAGACTACACATCGACCAGACATATACACACAGTACAGTAAGTAGCACAGTCGAACGCGATCAAGCACATCACAAGTACTAGCCGTACACACACTAATACACACAAGGTAATCGCACTTCACTCACAATAACACACAGAGCCAC
>NZ_JAAGPG010000613.1:0-4836 GCF_017104665.1 Burkholderia sp. Se-20378
CGCCGGTGCTGGCCGCGCTGCGCCAGGCGCTCGCGGCGAGCTGAGCGGAGCGCGGCACGTGGTGGCGGTGAGCGGCACGCAGCACACGCGGACGGTGAGCCCGACCCGCTGGATCGTCTATGCGGGATCGGTGTTCGCGCTCGCGTGGCTCGCGACGCAACTGTTCTATCTCGCGCAGATCGCGCTGTGGTCGTTCGTGAACCCGGGCTCGACCGCGTTCATGCGCACCGACGCGTGGTGGCTTTCGCGCGACAAGCCGCCCGCGCAGATCCAGCATCAGTGGGTGCCGTACGACCAGATCTCGCGCAACCTGAAGCGCGCGCTGATCGCGTCGGAAGACTCGACCTTCGCGACCAACAACGGCTACGACGTCGACGCGATCCTGCAGGCGTGGGAGAAGAACAAGGCGCGCGGCCGGATCGTCGCGGGCGGCTCGACGATCACGCAGCAGCTCGCGCGCAACCTGTTCCTGTCGCGCGAGAAGAGCTACATCCGCAAGGGGCAGGAGCTCATCATCACGTGGATGCTCGAGACGGTGCTCGACAAGGAGCGGATCTTCGAGATCTACCTGAATTCCGTCGAGTGGGGACGCGGCGTGTATGGTGCCGAGGCGGCCGCACGCTATTACTACCGGATTCCCGCAAGCCGGCTCGGCGCGTGGCAATCGGCGCGTCTCGCGGTGATGCTGCCGAAGCCGCGCTGGTTCGACGCGCACCGCGGCTCGGCCTACCAGGCGCAGCGCGCGGCCGTCATTGCCCGCCGGATGGGTGCGGCCGAGCTGCCGCAATCGGAGTGAACGGCGGCGCGCTCGCGCCGTCGCATTGACCGTTTCGTCACCCTTACGCCGCTCAGGCGTCGTTTGTGCGCTGCAGCGCATTCGTGTCGCGCGCATTTCGGGCCACATCCTTTAGACGAATCCATCTATTTCGTTTTGCTGATCAATGCAGGGTGTCGTGCGACTTTATTAGTCGATATGGCACGAAATTCGGAGATTTTTAGTATTTCCGGATAAACGCGAAAGTCAGTGAAAGGCACGTGAAATGCAACGTTTCGCGAACCGAAGCATTCCTGAAAGGTGTGCGCTGCACCGGCCGCCAGCCAAATATTTCAAAATTTTTCAAAGCTGACGGGCTCGCGTATATTGGCCAGCGCCTCGGCTTATCGGCCGCAATCGAGGCGGGGGGCGGCTTATCCGGCTGCTCGATACAAAAAACATCCGAGAGAAGGAAAGCAACGATGCCAGCGAGCAAAGCGAAGCTGTTGTTGGGAGTGGTGTTTTCTTCGCTGATTCTGACGGCCTGCAACGACGACGTGACATCGTCCGCTGCTGCCAGCGCCGACAATTCAGCCGATCCCGCCAGTCAGGTGGACAGGGCGTACAACGATCCGAACAGTTATTCGTCGAGCGCGAACGCGTCGCTCGACGCCTCCGCCGCGGTTGAAAAGGCCGCCGTCACGCATCACCAGATCACACTCAACGGCAAGACGATCCGCTACACGGCCACGGCCGGCCACCTCGTCGCGCGCAATCCGCAGACCGGCGCGCCCGAAGCATCGTTCTTCTATGTCGCCTATACGGCCGACAACCAGCCCGCGGCGAAGCGGCCCGTCACGTTCCTGTACAACGGCGGCCCCGGCTCGGCATCGGTGTGGCTGCACCTCGGTTCGTTCGGCCCGCGGCGGATCCAGACGGGCGACCCGAATGCGAACACGTCGACGTTCCCGTTCGTCGACAACCAGGAAAGCCTGCTCGACACGACCGACCTCGTGTTCGTCGATGCGATCGGCACCGGCTTCTCCGAAGCGGTCGCGCCGAACACGAATCAGACGTTCTGGGGCGTCGACCAGGACGGCGGCGCGTTCCGCGATTTCGTGACGCGCTACATCGCCGTGAACCAGCGCAACGATTCGCCGAAATACCTGTTCGGCGAATCGTACGGCACGCCGCGCACCGACGTGCTCGCGAACCTGCTCGAGACGGCCGGCGTGAAGCTCGCCGGCATCGTGCTGCAGTCGTCGATCCTGAACTACAACGTGAACTGCGACATGGCGAGCGACTACATCGGCAACTCGAACAATGGATCGAGCCCGGTGAGTTGCGCGGGCTTCGTGCCGTCGTATGGCACGGTCGGCGCGTACTATCAGCTCGACAACCCGAACCCGTCGAGCCTGCCGCAGTACGCGGACCAGATGCGCCTGCTGACGGCCGGCAGCTACGCGCCTGCCGTGAACGCGTACCTGGCGAGCCATACGCCGCCGCCGCCGTCCCTCGTCACGACGATGGTGAATTCGACCGGCGTGAAGCAGTCGCTGTGGAATGCGAACTTCAACGTGATCCCGACCTTCTTCGACAACAGCTTCCAGCTGTCGCTGATCCCGGGCACGCTGATCGGCCGCTACGATGCGCGCGTGAACGTGCCGGTGTCGAGCCCGCTGGCATCCGGCGGCGACCCGTCGAGCACGTACATCACGCAGCCGTTCACCGACACGATCGGCAAGTACCTGCCGAACGAGCTGAAGTACACCGCGCAGTCGGCGTATTCGTTGAGCAGCAATGCGATCAACACGTGGGACTGGACGCACGACGGTCTCGCGATGCCCGACACGATCCCCGACCTTGCTGCGGCGCTGTCGCTGAATCCGCAACTGAAGGTGCTGTCGCTGAACGGGTATCACGACATCGCGACGCCGTTCTACCAGACGGAGCTCGACCTCGCGCGACTCGGGACGCAGCCGAACCTGACGATCAAGGACTATCAGGGCGGACACATGGTCTATCTCGACGATACGTCGCGTCCGCAGGAGAAAGCCGACCTCGTGACCTTCTACAACGCGGCCGCGCACTGATGCGATGCGCAAGGCAGGCAGCGCGCGCCCGCGGTGGCGCCGCGCCTGCCGTCGACGACCTCATTCCAGACTGGAGCCTGATATGAAGAATCGTTTCATCGTCGTTGCCGCGGCGCTCGCCTGTGTCGGCGCCGCAGCATCCGTATCCGCGTTCGCGCAGGCAAGCGACGCCGCCGCCCCGGTGCGTGCGCGCCAGGCGCAGCTCGGCGATCCGTACGTGCCGCCGGCCGCGCGCAAGCCGACCGCCGGCACGCAGACGACCGGCGCCGCGCTGCATGCGCAGGTGGTGCGCAAGCTCGCGCAGCAGTTCAGCGCAGCCGACGCGCAGAACACGGGTTCGATCACCGAATCGCAGGCACGCGCGGCCGGCCTCGGCTATGTCGCGAACCACTTCCGCCAGATCGACTCGGGGGGCAACGGCCGCGTGTCGTTCGCGGACGTCCAGCGCTACATGCAGGCACGCAGCACGAGCCAGCAGTAAGCGCGGCGCGCGGTGAACAAACGGGGGCGGAACCTGCTGCACGGCGGGTTCCGCCCCCGTGCACATGAAGCCGCCGTTACGCCACGTACACGGCGGCTTCGTGCCGAATTCTCATTATCTGGGCAACGCATTCAAATATTGGAGACGAGTGCGTGCGCTCCTACAATCCGAAGCACATCGACAGCTTCGGACCCACGCATCGCGCGGCGCCCGACGCATACGGAGACACCTTCCATGAAGTTCGCCGGGCGCTTTATTCGGTGCATCGACCGCCGCCTCGTCGCGACGCCGGACGCCGTTCCGGCATCGTGCGAACGGCTTCACCGGTTCCGTTGAAGAAGCCCGCCCCCATGACCAAGATGCCCGACACACTTGCCCTCGACGCCCGGCGTGCGACGCCGGACGATGCGTCGCTGACCGACAGCATCGGCGCGACCAGCACGCCGCTCGATCTCGCTGCGCAGCAGGCCGGCACGCAGACGCTGCTGCGCGGTCTTGCGATTCTCGAGGCGATCGCGAACGGCGCGCGTGACATGCGCGCGATCGGCGCCGCGCTCGGCACGACGCGCAGCACCACGCACCGCCTCGTCAGCAGCCTCGTGCAGGCGCGCTACCTGCGCCAGGTGCAGGGCGGCTACCTGCTCGGCCCGAAGCTGATCGAACTCGGCACGATCGCGCTCGAGCAGATGCCGCTCACCGCGGTGGCGCGCCCGCACCTCGAAGCGCTTGCGGAAGCGACGCTCGACACGATCCATCTCGGCGTGCGCGACGGCGACGACGTGCTGTACATCGACAAGATTCCCGGCACGCGCGGCCTCGAGATGCGCTCGCGCGTCGGCCACCGGATGCCGCTCGCGTCGACCGGCATCGGCAAGGCGATGATGCTCGACACCGATCCCGACACGTGGCGCTCGCTGTTCGAGGCCGCCCGGCGGGCGCTCGCCGGCGTCAATTTCAAGCCGGACAACCGGCCCGAGACGAGCGCGTTCCTGCAGCGCATGGCGCATTACGCGGCCGGCGGCTATACGTTCGATCTCGAGGAGAACGAGGCGTCGATCCGCTGCGTGGCCGCACCGATCCGCGACGCATCGGGCGCGATCGTCGCGGCCGTGTCGGTCGCGAGCACGATTCCGTACATGCCGCACGACCGGATGGACGAACTGATTCCGCTCGTGCAGCGCGAAGCGCGAGCCATTTCCGCGGAACTGGGCTGGAGCCCGCCGCAGGGTACCCGCAGGATCAAACGATGACGACTTCGACCCGGCCCGTTCCGGATGCCAGCTCCGCCACCCCGTCGCTGATCGCGCTCGACTGGGGCACGACGTCGCTGCGCGCTTACCTGTACGACGCGCATGGCGCGCTGATCGACACGCGCAGCCGTGCGGCGGGCGTGATGCATGTGCCCGGCGGCGGCGCGCGCGCGTTCGACGCGGTGTTCGAGGAAGCGTGCGGTGACTGGCTCGACCGCACGCCGGGCCTGCCGGTGCTCGCTGCCGGGATGGTCGGCA
>NZ_JAAGPG010000614.1:0-4519 GCF_017104665.1 Burkholderia sp. Se-20378
TCGCCGTCGGCGAGGAAACCGTGAAGTGGCACCTGAAGAACCTGTTCGGCAAGCTCGACGCCAGCTCGCGCAAGCATGCGGTGCGCCGTGCGCTGGTGCTCGGCCTGCTCGAAAGCGCGCCCTGACGCTGTAACGCCGGTTCCACCAATCGGGCGCACTGCCGCGCCCGCCTTCCCCGATTCTCCGCAACCCTGCCCCCCGTGCGTGGGGGGGAGCGGCCGCCCGCCGTTGCGTAGTCTTTCAGCACGGCTCGCACCGGCGATGCATTTCACGCGTTCCCGCCAGCCTCGATGCTTCCCCGCTTCACCCGGACGGGCTCGATCCCGTCCGGTCCAATACGACCCTGGAGACTTCATGAAGACGAAACTGGCCGCGCTCGCGGCGCTTGCCGGCTGTTCGGCGCTCGCGCACGCGCAATCCTCCGTCACGCTCTACGGCGTGATCGACTCGGGCCTGATGTACCAGAGCACGTCGGCGGCGTCGTTCAGCCCGACCGCGCCGAACACGGGCAAGGTGTTCCGCATGAAGGACGGCGGCATCTACTCGAGCTTCTGGGGCATCAAGGGCAGCGAGGACATCGGCGGCGGCTACAAGGTCAACTTCAAGCTGCAGGGCTCGTTCGACAGCGGCAGCGGCAAGCTGCAACTGAGCGACACACCGGGCGCCGTCGCGATCTTCAACCAGGTGGCGTCGCTCGGCGTGTCGGGCCCGTTCGGTACGTTCACGGCCGGCCGCCAGATCGTGCCGATGATCTACGCGATGGCCGACACCGACGTGCGCAACGCGCAGTTCTTCGGCAGCGTGCTGATCGCGTGGCTCGGCCTGAACACGGCGGCCGGCTGGACGGGGACGAGCACCAACGCTGCGATCGGCGCGCTGTACGACAGCAATGCGCTCGTCTACCAGTCGCCGACCTTCGCGGGTGCGTCGATCGCGCTCGAATACGCGCCGGGCGGCGTGGCCGGGCAGTTCCAGGGCGGCACGCGCGAATCGGTCGTGCTCAAGTACGCGAACTACGGGCTCAACGCATCGGCCGTCTACTACAACGGGCACGACACGAGCCCGGCGCCAGGCGTCGCGCCGACCGGCGTCGACAACAACCGCTTCATCTACTTCGGCGCGAAATACACGATCCACGATTTCTCGGTGTCGGCGTCGTACGGCAACGGCCGGAATCCGTCGCATGCGGACAAGGTGAACCTCGACATGCTGTCGGCCGGCATCGGCTATCGCTTCACGCCCGCGCTGCAGGTGACGTCCGCCGTGTATTACCTGAAGGATCGCAACGTCTCGGCGAACAAGTCGACGGCGGTCGTGCTCGCGGCCGACTACAGCCTGTCGAAGCGGACGATGGTCTATGCGCAGGTCGGCCACGTGAACAACCGCGGCACGATGGACCAGATGCTCGTGTACGGGCAACCGGTCGCGCCGGGCGTCGGCACGACGGCCGCGATGATCGGGCTGCGGCACAACTTCTGATCTCTGCCGGCCGCGGCTCCCGGCGGCATGGCGGCCGCCGTCGGCATCGATCGCCGGGATCGGCTACAGTGGGCGTTTTCGGCGCGCTCCGCCCCGCCGCCGCGTCGCGAACCGTGCGCGAGCGCGGCGGCATCGGCGGAGCGCGGATTCTCCACTTCGACGAGCGAACCTCCATGCCCGACCTGTCCGCCTTCCCGATCACGCAAAAGTGGCCGGCCCAGCATCCCGACCGTCTCCAGCTCTACTCGCTGCCGACGCCGAACGGCGTCAAGGTGTCGATCATGCTCGAGGAAACCGGCCTGCCGTACGAGCCGCACCTCGTGCGCTTCGACACGAACGACCAGCTTTCGCCGGCATTCCTGTCGCTGAACCCGAACAACAAGATCCCGGCGATCATCGATCCGAACGGCCCGGACGGCAAACCGCTGCCGCTGTTCGAATCGGGCGCGATCCTGATCTATCTCGCGGACAAGACGGGCCAGTTGATCCCGAAGGATCTCGCGGGCCGCTACGAGACGATCCAGTGGGTGATGTTCCAGATGGGCGGCATCGGGCCGATGTTTGGTCAGGTCGGCTTCTTCCACAAGTTCGCCGGCCGCGATTATGAGGACAAGCGTCCGCGCGACCGTTACGTCGACGAATCGAAGCGCCTGCTCGGCGTGCTCGACGCGCATCTCGCGAACCGCCAGTGGGTGATGGGCGATGCGTACACGATCGCGGATATCGCGATCTTCCCGTGGGTGCGCAACCTTGTCGGGTTCTATGAGGCGGGGGATCTGGTTGGGTTCAGCGAATTCCGGAACGTCAAGCGGGTGCTTGATGCGTTCGTTGCGCGACCGGCTGTCGAGCGTGGGCTCAATATTCCGGCGCGGGGTTGATGGGTTGAGCGGGCGCACGATGTGCGGGCCGCGAACTGAAAAGCCCGCCGCATTCCGCGGCGGGCTTTTTTTGTTCATCGCGAATTTCCGGGGAATGCCAGGAAGACTGTCGGTGTTTGGCCAGGAGGAGACACGCGACCGAAAGGTCTGAATTGCGGACAATCGGCAGTGTTGTTTGTGACCGGAGAGCATTAGAAAACTGACACGCAATTGAATTGGCGTGACATTCACATGTGTGTCGGGTTTAATCGCCTCACGAACAAAGTACCGAACGGTGTCGTTGCGATCTTTCGAAGCCGATCCGATGGAGACCTATAGATATGCGCGAACTCGAAACGCTGGTAAAAAAGTATGGCGGGGCGGTGGATCATATCAGGGGAGTCACTCACGTCCACATGCCATTGAAGCTATCTTCAAAGATTGATGTGGGCTTCGCAACGACTTATTCCGCGGGATGGCTTGGTCGCCTTTTTCCATTCCTTCGCCACTTTGAAATGCAACAGGGGCTGTATATTTACGGCGACCGGGCAGAGATTCTGTCCCGCGCCATCGGACACGATCACGAGCTTTGTTCTGCGCTACGCTTCGTCCTCGATCAGTATGCGTTTGACGTGGAATGCACTGACATGTGGCTGGTTGCAAGCTTGAATACGATTTCTCGGCCGCTGTCGCTCGATCCTAGCGGAGGATGGTATTTGGTTTCAAACCTTGCAACGATTACCGGTCGATTGCGTGAACTCGACTATCACGAATTTGATACGACTCCCGGCTCGATCTTTACACGGGGGCCGGGTCGCTTTCGCAAGCTGTCTACCAGGGCGATCTTCGTGGCCATGTTTTGCATACCGCTTTATTTAATGATTCACTTTTCGCATCCAATCACGGCATTGAAGTAAGGCGCGCAAGCTCGTCGCGCAAAGCCTGCCGACACAGAGGGGCACAACGGCCGCTTTTGCCACGCGCGGAAGTCCGCTCCAGGTCGGTAAGCGACGCTCGAGAAAATATACGAAGAACTCCTTTGCCCGCCTCCTGCGTTTGCATAACGCATCCGGCGGCGCTACTTTCCATCCGCCCGCTTCGACACCCCCTCTCCCAGCCCCGCCAGCAGCTTTCCCAGCAGATCCGACAACTGCACCTGTTCCGCATCCGACAACACGGCCAGCAACTCCCGCTGATTGTCGATATGCGCGACAACCGCTTCATCGATCAACTCGCGGCCCGTCTCCGTCAGCGCCACAAGCGTCCCACGCCCGTCCGCCGGGTTCGGCCGGCGCTCCACCCACCCTGCCTTCTGCAACCGGTCGATCCGCGCAGTCATCCCACCCGACGACATCATCAGCGCGTCATAAAGCGCCGTCGGCGTCAGCGCGAACGGCGCCCCGCCACGCCGCAGCGTCGCCAGCACGTCGAATTCACCCGGCTGCATCCCGTAGCGCGCGAACAGCGGATTGAGACGGTCGCGCGCGATCACGAGCGCCGCTTCCTGCAACCGCCCCATCACCACCATCGACGACGCGTCGAGATCCGGACGCTCGGCGCGCCATTGTGCGAGCGCATGCTCGGCTCGATCCATTAACCCTCCTCGGCTCACCAGTTATCTTGACGTCGAGACAAATCAGCATTTATCTTGATGTCGAGATACTTTACATGAAAACGCGCGGCGCCTCACCGGGGTCGCGCACCGATATCGAGGGCTTTGCAATGAATCGCTTCACTTCCCCCGGATGGCGGCTCGCCGCCATCGTCCTGGTCGGGCTGAACCTGCGGCCGGCGCTTGCCGCGGTCGGCCCGCTGCTCGACATGATCCAGCGCACGACCGGCATCAGTGACGGCGCGGCCAGCCTGCTGACGACGATCCCGATCCTGCTGATGGGGCTCGGCGCGCTGAGCGCGCGGCGCCTGCAGCGCCTGACCGGCATCGCGGGCGGCGTCTGGCTCGGCGTCGCGCTGATCGGGCTGGCCTGCGTGTCGCGCGTCGGCGCGCAGCACGCATGGCTGCTGCTCGCGAGCGCCTGCTGCGCGGGCGTCGGGATCGCAATGGTGCAGGCGCTGCTGCCCGGCTTCGTGAAGGCGAATTTCGCGACACGGATCGGCGGCGCGATGGGCGTCTATTCGACGTCGATCATGGGTGGCGCCGTGCTCGCGAGCGTCGTCGCGCCGTT
>NZ_JAAGPG010000615.1:0-4490 GCF_017104665.1 Burkholderia sp. Se-20378
CGTGTGCTCTTCCGATCTCTCCGTACCGAATCACCCGACGCCGCCACGCCCGCGCGCTGCGCGGCAGTCTCAACCACTTCTGAATTTCACACCGAAATGGCCCAATACGTTTTCACGATGAACCGGGTCGGCAAGATCGTGCCGCCCAAGCGCCAGATCCTGAAGGACATCTCGCTGTCGTTCTTTCCCGGCGCGAAGATCGGCGTGCTCGGCCTGAACGGCTCGGGCAAATCGACGCTGATCCGCATCATGGCGGGCGTCGACAAGGACATCGAAGGCGAAGCGACGCCGATGCCGAACCTGAACATCGGCTACCTGCCGCAGGAACCGCAGCTCGACCCGACGAAGACGGTGCGCGAAGCCGTCGAGGAAGGCCTCGGCGACCTGTTCCAGGCCAACAAGAAGCTCGAGGAAATCTACGCGGCGTACGCGGAGCCGGACGCCGACTTCGACGCGCTCGCAGCCGAGCAGGCGAAGTACGAGGCGATCCTCGCGTCGAGCGACGGCGGCAGCCCCGAGCAGCAGCTCGAAGTGGCCGCCGACGCACTGCGCCTGCCGGCGTGGGATGCAAAGATCGAACACCTGTCGGGCGGTGAAAAGCGCCGCGTCGCGCTGTGCAAGCTGCTGCTCGAAAAGCCCGACATGCTGCTGCTCGACGAACCGACCAACCACCTCGACGCGGAATCGGTCGACTGGCTCGAGCAGTTCCTGGTGCGCTTCCCGGGCACCGTCGTCGCGGTCACCCACGATCGCTACTTCCTCGACAACGCGGCCGAGTGGATTCTCGAACTCGACCGCGGCCACGGCATTCCGTGGAAGGGCAACTACAGCAGCTGGCTCGACCAGAAGGAAGAGCGCCTGAAGCAGGAAGAAGCGTCGGAATCGGCGCGCCAGAAGGCGATCAAGAAGGAACTGGAGTGGGTGCGCCAGAACCCGAAGGGCCGCCAGGCGAAGTCGAAGGCCCGTATCGCGCGCTTCGAGGAACTGAACAGCCAGGAATACCAGAAGCGCAACGAGACGCAGGAAATCTTCATCCCGGTCGGCGACCGCCTCGGCAATGAAGTGATCGAGTTCAAGAACGTCAGCAAGGCGTTCGGCGACCGCCTGCTGATCGACAACCTGAACCTGAAGATCCCGGCTGGCGCGATCGTCGGCATCATCGGCCCGAACGGCGCCGGCAAGTCGACGCTGTTTCGGATGCTCACGGGCAAGGAACAGCCGGATTCGGGCGAAGTCGTGATGGGGCCGACCGTGAAGCTCGCGTACGTCGACCAGAGCCGCGACGCGCTCGACGGTACGAAGACGGTGTTCGAGGAAATCTCGGGCGGCGCCGACGTGCTGACGGTGGGCAAGTACGAAACGCCGTCGCGCGCGTACATCGGCCGCTTCAACTTCAAGGGCGGCGACCAGCAGAAGATCGTCGGCAACCTGTCCGGCGGTGAACGCGGCCGCCTGCACCTCGCGAAGACGCTGATCTCGGGCGGCAACGTGCTGCTGCTTGACGAACCGTCGAACGACCTCGACGTCGAAACGCTGCGCGCGCTGGAAGACGCGCTGCTCGAATTCGCGGGCTCGGTGATGGTGATCTCGCACGATCGCTGGTTCCTCGACCGGATCGCGACGCACATCCTCGCGTTCGAAGGCGATTCGCAGGTCACGTTCTTCGACGGCAACTACCAGGAGTACGAAGCCGACAAGCGTGCACGCCTCGGCGAGGAAGCCGCGAAGCCGAAGCGCCTGCGCTACAAGCCGATCAGCCGCTGACCGGCACGACCCCGGTGCCCGGCACTGCGGCAACGCAGGGCCAGGCAACGAGGGTGGCCGCTTCAGAAGCGGCACAACAAAAAAGCGGGCCACTGGCCCGCTTTTTTTATCCGATGACTGGCTGCTCGCCTGCCGCTTACGCGAGCGCGCCCAGTTCGCGCAGCCGTGCCTCGGTCGTCGCAGCACTCGTGTGATGAATGCCGTGCCAGCCGAGCGCCGTCGCAGCCGCGGCATTTTTCGCGTTGTCGTCGATGAACACGAGTTCGTGCGGCGCGATACCCGGCAAGTGCGGCTCGATCCGCGCATGCATCTCGCGGTAGATCGCCGGATCGGGCTTCACGAGCTTCACGCGGCCCGACACGACGATCTCCTTGAAACGCCGCAGCACCGGGAAGTTGTCCCACGCATACGGGAATGTCTGCGCGGACCAGTTCGTCAGCCCGAACAGCGGCATCCCCTGTGCGTCGAGCCGGTCAACGAGCGCGGCGCCTTCGTCGAGCACGCCGCCGATCATCTCGTGCCACCGCACGTAGAACGCACGGATCAGTGCCTCGTGCTCCGGGAACTTCGCGACGAGCTCGGCCGTGCCTTCCTCGATCGTCTGCCCGCCGTCCTGGCGAATCACCCAGTCCATCGCGCACACGTGCGTGAGAAACCAGCGACGCTCCGTGTCATCGGGAATCAGCTCCCGGTAAAGGTACTCGGGACTCCAGTCGATCAGCACGCCGCCAAAATCGAACACCACGGCCTTGATCGTCATGCGAACTCCGTCGAAAGAACGTCCGCGAGCGGACGCGGCGTCACCGGGTTGCCAGACAGCGTATTGTTTTGCCATACGAAGTGATGGTGCGCGACGATCTGCGCGGCCGACAGGTGCGTACGCTCGTTCGTCGTGTGCAGATCGGACACGACCGTCGTCCGATAGCCGAGCAGCGCCGCGCGGCGCGCGGCCGAATCGACGCAGAACTCGGTCGCATAGCCGCAGATCAGCACCGAACGGATGCCGTGGCGGTCGAGCTGCGCCGCGAGCGGCGTGTCGTGAAACGAGTCGCTCATCTGCTTGCGCACGCGCCAGTCGTCGTTCCCGACGACCAGCCCCGCATGCAGCTCCCAGCCCGGCGTGCCGGGCACGATGTCGTCGTCCGCATCGCCGTCGTGCTGCACGAAGCACACGGGCGCGTTCGCCGCGCGCGCCGCCGCCGTCAGCCGGTTGATGCCCGATACCACGTCATCGAGCCGGTAAGCGGGCTGCGCCCGCTCCACCAGCCCGCGCTGCATGTCGACCACGATCACTGCAGTGTCGGCCATTGTTTGCCCTCGGTTGTGTCGTTCGGCCGTTGTCCGGCCGTTATCGCTTGTTGCGTCAGATCGGCTGGGTGCGCGCGTCGAGCCACGCCTTGGCATCGCCGCTCAGGTGCCGGCCGACACGCTCGCGCACCGTCGCGTGATACGCGTTCAGCCACGCGCGTTCTTCGTCGTGCAGCATTTCGATCAGCACGCAGCGCGTGTCGATCGGGCACAGCGTCAGCGTCTCGAATGCGAGGAAATCGCCGAATTCCGTCTTCCCGGCCGCGCGATTCACGACCAGGTTCTCGATCCGGATGCCCCATTGGCCGGGACGGTACACGCCCGGCTCGATCGACGTGATCATGCCCTCTTCCATCGCCGTGTACGGTTCGGCCGGCGCGTAGTGCGAGATCACCTGCGGGCCTTCGTGCACGTTCAGGAAGTAGCCGACGCCGTGCCCCGTACCATGGCCGTAGTCGAGCCCGGCCGCCCACATCGGTGCGCGCGCGATCGCGTCGAGCATCGGCGAGCGGATGCCGCGCGGGAAGCGGGCGCGCGACAGCGCCATCATCGACTTCAGCACGATCGTGAAATCGCGCCGCTGCAGGTCGCTGACGGTACCGACCGGCACGACGCGCGTAATGTCGGTCGTGCCCGTCACGTACTGGCCGCCCGAATCGATCAACAGCAGGCCGTCGCCGGCGATCGTCGCGTGCGACTCCGGCGTCGCGTGGTAATGCGGCATCGCGCCGTTCGCGTTGAAACCCGCGATCGTCGCGAAGCTCGCCGACACGTAGCCGGGGCGCCGCGCACGTGCGGCCGTGAGTTTTTCCTCGATCGTCAGTTCGGTGATCGTCTCGCGGTTCACGGCCTGCTCGAACCACGTGAAGAATTCCGCGAGTGCTGCGCCGTCGTGTTCCATCGTCACACGCACGTGCTCGATCTCGGCGGACGTCTTGCGCGACTTCGCGAACGTCGACGGATTCACGGCCTCGACGAGCTTCACGCCGGCCGGCACGGCCTCGAGCGTGCCGAACGTCACGCGGCGCGGATCGATCAGCAGCGTCGCGCCGTCGGGCAGCGCCGCAAGCGCGGCGCGCGCGGCGTCGTAGGCGCGAACGTCGACACCATCCTTCGCGAGCGACGCGGCCAGCGCCGGCGACACCTTGCCGTCGGCGACGAACAGCGTCGCGCGATCGGCGCCGATCATTGCGTGCGCAACGAATACGGGATTGAAGTTGACGTCGGCGCCGCGCAGGTTGAACAGCCAAGCGAGGTCGTCGAGCGTCGAGACGAAATGCCATTGCGCACCCTGTGCGCTCATCGCGCGGCGCACTTCGGCCAGCTTGCTCGCGCGCGTCGTGTCGGCCTGCGGCGCCGCGTGCTCGAACACCGCGTCGCCGGGCAGCCCCGGCCGCTCGGGCCAGATCGCGTCGAGC
>NZ_JAAGPG010000616.1:0-249 GCF_017104665.1 Burkholderia sp. Se-20378
GCCTTCGGCTTGAAAAAAAAAAAAAAAAAAACCACACAGCCCCGCCTTCCGACTAGCACGTGAACTCCCCCCACACAACCACTCGTCAAACCGCGACAGCGCCAGCCGGCAGTGGCGTGAGCTGACACACATACGCCGCACCGCGACGCGCACAACGTAGACCTACACGACCACACAGAACCAGACACCTCGTGCACGTCGTCACGCGAACCACCGACACGCACCTCGCATTCAGCCATCGCCGCGCGA
>NZ_JAAGPG010000617.1:0-4744 GCF_017104665.1 Burkholderia sp. Se-20378
ATGCAGGAGCGCGGGCTCACCGACGCGGACGGCCCGGACTTCCTGGCCGGCGGCGCGGCGATCGACGGCTGGGTGCCGACGAGCCTGCGCGGCGAGCCGCGCACGGGCCTCGGCACGTGGACGGAAACCGAGATCGTGCAGTTCCTGAAGACGGGCCGCACGCTGCGCACGGCCGCGTTCGGCGGGATGACGGACGTGGTCGGCCACAGCATGCAGCACATGACCGACGACGACCTGAACGCGATCGCACGCTACCTGAAGACGCTGCCTCCGCGCGTGCAGGGTGAACAGCCCCACGTGTACGACGCGGCTGCCGCGAAGGCGCTGCAGGCCGGCGACGCGAGCAAGCCGGGCGCGGCCGTCTATCGCGACAACTGCACGGCCTGCCACCGCAGCGACGGCCACGGGTACACGCGCGTGTTCCCGGCGCTGGCCGGCAACCCGGTCGTGCAGGGCGACGATCCGACCTCGCTGATCCACGTCGTGCTGGAAGGCAGTGCACTGCAGGGCACGCGCACCGCGCCGTCGACGTTCACGATGCCGCCGTTCGGCTGGCGCCTGTCAGATCAGGAAGTCGCGGACGTGTCCAACTTCGTGCGCACGAGCTGGGGCAACACGGGGGCGCCGGTGACAGCCGCGCAGGTCGCGAAGGTGCGCAAGAGCGTGCCGTCGACCCGGCCCGAACCGCCGCCGGGCGCGCGGTTCCCGCAAGCGTCGCGTTGACGGGGCGGCGGGGCGCCAGCCCCGCCTGTCCGATGTGCTTCAAGGCGCCGCCGCATCCGCGCGGCGCCTTTCAATTCGCCGGGGTTGCACCCCGCAAAGGCGCGCCACCGCGTGAATTTTTCGCGGTGGCGCGCCATTTTTCCGCCTCATCCCTTATCCTTTCGTTCTTGAACCTTACTAAATAGTTACAAGAACTTCGGGAGGGGGGATGCCTCATGACGTCAGCCTGATTGCGTTGCTCGCGGCCGGTTTCGGTCTCGCGATGGTCTTCGGTTATTTCGCGTCGCTGTTGAAAATGCCGCCGCTCGTCGGCTATCTGCTTGCCGGGATCGTGATCGGCCCGGGCACGCCCGGCTTCGTCGGCGACCTGTCGCTCGCGCAGCAGCTTGCCGAAGTCGGCGTGATGCTGCTGATGTTCGGCGTCGGCCTGCATTTCTCGCTCGGCGATCTGCTCGCGGTGCGCAAGATCGCGCTGCCGGGCGCGATCGTCCAGATTACGGTGGCCACGCTGCTCGGCGGCGGGCTCGCGCTCACCTGGGGCTGGAGCGTCGGGGCGGCGCTCGTGTTCGGGCTCGCGCTGTCGGTTGCGAGTACCGTCGTGCTGCTGCGTGCGCTCGAAGGGCGCGGGCTGGTCGAGACGGTCAACGGGCGCATCGCGGTCGGCTGGCTCGTCGTCGAGGATCTCGTGATGGTGCTCGTGCTGGTGCTGCTGCCGCCCGTCGCGGGGCTGCTCGGCGGCACGCCGCCCGGCGACGCGCATGCGGCCGGCGGCAGCGTGTGGGGCACGCTCGGCGTCACGATGCTGAAGGTCGCCGCGTTCATCGCATTGATGCTGGTGGTCGGCAAGCGCGTGTTTCCGCGCATTCTGTGGCTCGTCGCGCGCACGGGCTCGCGCGAGCTGTTCACGCTGTGCATGATCGCGGCCGCGGTCGGCATCGCGTTCGGCGCGGCGAAGCTGTTCGACGTGTCGTTCGCGCTCGGCGCGTTCTTCGCCGGGATGATGATGCGCGAGTCGGAATTCAGCCGGCGCGCCGCTGACGAGACGCTGCCGCTGCGCGACGCGTTCTCGGTGCTGTTCTTCATCTCGGTCGGGATGCTGTTCGATCCGAAGATCCTGCTCGCGGAGCCGCTGCACGTGATCGAGGTCGCGGCGATCGTGGTGATCGGCAAGACGCTCGCGGCGGTCGCGCTCGTGATCGCGTTCCGCTATCCGCTGAATACCGCGCTGACGGTCGGCGCGGGTCTCGCGCAGATCGGCGAGTTCTCGTTCATCCTCGCCGGGCTCGGTCGTGCGCTCGGGCTGCTGTCGGCCGAGGGGCAGAGCCTGATTCTGGCCGTCGCGCTGATCTCGATCGCGATGAACACGCTGCTGTTCGCGATGATCGATCCGGCGCTCGTGTGGATCCGCAAGCATTCGGCGTTCGCGCGCAAGCTCGAGGCGCGCGACGATCCGCTCGCCGCGCTGCCGATGTCGACGCCGCAGACGCACCTGACCGGGCAGGTCGTGATTGTCGGCTACGGCAAGGTCGGCACGCGGATCGCACACGCGCTGGACGAGCGCGGCATCGCGTATGTCGTCGTCGAGCAGAATCGCGAACTCGTCGAGAAGCTGCGCGAGGACGGCATCGCGGCCGTGTCGGGCGACGCGATTGAACCGATCGTGCTCGTGCAGGCGCATATCGCGCGCGCCGGGATGCTGGTCGTCACGTTGCCCGACGTGTTCGACGTGCGGCAGATCGTCGAAATCTCGCGCACGCTCAACCCGTCGCTCGAGGTCGTGCTGTGCACGAACAGCGGCGACGAGGCCGCGCTGCTGTCGAACGAGGGCATCGGCACCGTGTTCATGGGCGAGACCGAACTTGCGCGCGGGATGACCGAGCACGTGCTCGGCAGGATGACGAAGCCGGTTGCGGCTGCTGCGCATTGACGGCGCGCGGCATCGCGCCGCGCACCGGGCAGGGCGCGGCGGCCCGGGCGGCCGCCGACCCCGCGTACTTCAGTTTCAGTAGAACGTCTCGAGCGTCAGTTCCTGTGCCATCACGCGATTGCCGGCCAGCAGGCCGCCATCGACGGGCAGCGCCACACCGGTGATGATGCGCGCGGCCGGCGAGCACAGGAACAGCGCGGCCTGCGCGACGTCGTCGGGCGTGGCGAAATCGTCGAGCGGATACCACTTTCTCAATGCCTCGAACACCTGCGGGTTGCGTTCCACGCGCGCTTCCCACGCAGGTGTCTTCACGGTGCCCGGCAGCACGATGTTCGCCCGCACGCCGTCGCGGCCGTATTCGATCGCGAGCGATTTCGTGTAGCTGATCAGCCCGGCCTTCGCCGCGCTGTACGCCGGATGCCCGAGCGCATGCACGCCGTTGACCGAACCGATGATCGCGATCGCGCCGCGCCCGCGTGCGCGCATGCCGGGCAGCACGGCTTCGACGCTCATGTAGGTGGCCGTCAGGTTCGCGTCGAGATCCGTGCGCCAGGTAGCGGGCGTCGTGTCGCGCAGCGTGGTCGACGCGGCCGTGCCCGCGTTCGCGACGAGGACGTCGACCGGCGGATGCGATTCGAGCAGCGAACCCAGCCGCTCGGCGTCGGTCAGGTCGTCGACGACCGGCGTCACGCGCGCGTCGCCGAGCGTATCGAGGAAGCGGTCGAGCGCCGCGCGGTCGCGATCGAGCGCGAGCACGTGGTCGCCGGTCGCGAGGAAGGTGCGGCACAGCGCCTGGCCGATGCCGCCGGCGGCGCCCGTCACGAGGGTGGTGCGTGTCATGTCGGCTCCTTGGGCGGGTTCACAGGCCGAGCGCGGCGCGCGCCTGCTTCTCGTTGTCGCGCGTGATCAGCGTGCCGGACGTCAGCACGAGTGGCGGCGGCGCCTGGTTCTTCGTGATCCAGTCATACATGTTGATGCTCGTCTGGTAGCCGTGCTGGCGCGGATTCAACAGGATCGAGCCGTAGAAGCCTGTCGGCTTCGGCTTCGCGAATTCGTTGAGCGCGACCTGGCTGCCGTTGATGCCGACCGCGACCATCGCGTCGGCGCCGATGCCGCGCCCCTCGGCGGCGCGTACCGCGCCGACCGTCGTGTCGTCGTTCGAGCCGAATGCCACCCAGCGCTTGAAATTCGCATGCTTGGTGAGCGCGATGTTCGCCGCGTTGAACGCGCCTTCGGTGTCGGCCGTCATTTCGGGTGCGTCGATCACGTTTGCAGCCGGAAAGCCGGCGGCCTTGAGCGCGTCCACCGCGCCGGTGGTGCGCTCCTTCGCGGTCGGCAACTGGTCGTACGCGATCCGGATGATGCCGACCTCGGCCGGATTCCAGCCACGCCGCTTCGTCTCGTCCGCGATCGCCTGGCCGACCTGCTGGCCGATCTTGTACGCGGAGATGCCCATGTGAGGCACGCCCTGGAGCGGCGCGCCGCGGCCGTCGACGAGCTGATCGTCGACCGACATCAGCTTGATGCCCGCGCGCTTCGCCTTGGCCGCGATGCCGGGGCCGAGCTTCACGTCGGGCGCGCAGATGATCACGCCTTGCGCCTTTTGCGCGGCGAGGCTGTCGAGCGCGGTCGATACCTTTTCGCCGCTCGGCGTCGCGATCTTGATCAGCGTGAAGTGCTTTTCCTTCGCCGCCTGTTCGGCGAAGCGCCATTCGTCCTGGAACCACGGATCGTCCGGCTGTTTGACGAGGAAGCCGATTTTCACGTCGGCGGGGTCGGCGGCATGGGCGGGTACCCCGCCGACCAGGGCCGCGCTCGCCATGGCCAGTGCGAGCGTCTTCCAGTGGAATCGCATGCGTGTCTCTCCTTTGTTGTAGTCGCGCACGCGGGCAGGGCTGCCCGACACGCGGAAAAATTGTAGGAGGAGGCAGCGGAAACGCTCAAATGATGCGCGGCGTTCCTAGAAAGTGGGACGGTGCCCGATGGCGGGAGGTGTGAGGCGGCGACGAGGCTGGCGGGGCGTGACACGCGCGCCGCGGGGGCGGCGCGTCGCGCTGGCTGCGTCGATCAGCCCGCCGCCGTGGTGACTTGCGC
>NZ_JAAGPG010000618.1:0-4715 GCF_017104665.1 Burkholderia sp. Se-20378
CGTGTAGAACCGCGCGGGCGGCGAGCTGCACGCGGCGAGCGCGAGGGCGGCGACAGCCGCCGCCGCGCCGCTCGCGAAACCGTTCACGCGTGTCGTCATTGTTGATCTCCTGGCTTGCCCTTGAGCAGCGATTCGGGGTGACGCTCGAGGTAGTCGGCGAGCGCGTTCAGCGACTGCAGCGTGCGCGTGAGCTCCTTCAGCGCGCCGCGCACGTCGGACTGCAGCGGCGAATCCTGCTGCAGCGTCGCCTCGGCGGTGGAGAAGGTCTGCTTCGCGGCCGACAGCGTGTCGCGCGCTTCCGGCGCGACCTGCGTGTCGAGCTGCTTGAACAGCTTGTCGGCGTTCGACAGTGCGCTGTTCAGGTTTGCGCCGATCTGGTCGAACGGCACCTTGTCGAGCTTCTTCGCGATGTCGGCGACCTGCAGCTGCAGCTCGTCGAGCGTGTTCGGCACGGTCGGCAGCTCGAGCGGCTGGCGCGCCGTGTCGATCTTCACGGCCGGCGCCTTCGGGAAGAAGTCGAGCGCGACGTACAGCTGGCTCGTCAGCAGGTTGCCGGTGCGCAGCTGGCCGCGCAGCCCGTGCTGGACGAGCCGCTCGACGATCTCGCGGCGGGCCGGTTCGCCCTTGCTCTCGATCGTTTCGCGGAAACGGCGGCCGAGGCGTTCCGGATACACGTTCATCGTCACCGGCATCAGGAAGTTCTTCGTCTTCGGATCGAAGTCGATGCCGATGTTCGTCACTTCGCCGAGCACGATGCCGCGGAAGTCGACCGTCGCGCCGACGGCGAGCCCGCGCAGCGACTGGTTGAAGTTCATCACGACCTGCAGCGGCTGGCCGTCCGGGTCGCGCATCGCGTCGCCCTCGTCGGACGCGAGGCGGAACGTCGTGTTGTTCGGCGCCGTCGTGCCGGAGCCCTGGTTGGGCGGCGTCTGGAACGCGATGCCGCCGAGGATCACCGTCGCGAGCGACTGCGTGTTCAGCTTCAGGCCGCTCGAGTCGAGCCGCAGGTCGACGCCGCTCGCCTGCCACCAGCGCGAGTTCACGCCGACGTACTGGTCGTACGGCGCATTGACGAACACGTTGAAGGTGACGCCCGTGCCGTCCTTGTCGAGCGAGAAGCCGACCACCTGGCCGACCTGCACGCGGCGGTAGTAGACGGGCGAGCCGATGTCGACCGAACCGAGCGAATCGCCGCGCAGCACGTACTGCGTGCCTTTCTGGTCGCCCGTGACGGCGGGCGGCGTCTCGAGCCCCGTGAAGTCGGTCAGCGTATCGTCCGAGCGCCCGGCGTCGACGCCGATGTATGCGCCCGACAGCAGCGTGCCGAGTCCCGACACGCCGGTCGCGCCGACGCGCGGCCGCACGATCCAGAAGCGCGAGCCCTTGACCGCGAAGTCCTCCGCTTCCTTCTTGAGCTGCACCTGGACGAGCACGCGCGACAGGTCTTTCGACAGCTTGATCGTCTTGACCATGCCGATCTCGACGTCCTTGTACTTGACCTGGGTCTTGCCGGGCTCGAGCCCTTCGGCGCTGTGGAAGCTGATCGTGATTTCCGGGCCGCGCTCGCGCACCGACTTGATCACGAGGCCGATGCCGATCAGCGCGGCGATCAACGGCACGAGCCAGACGAGCGACGGCAGCCAGCCGCTTTTCGTCGAGATCGTCGGATCGGGCGGCCGGGGCGCGTCGTGCTGCGGGCCTTGTGGACTATTCATGGTGATTCCCTGAGGTTTCGACTGGATCCCAGATCAGGCGGGGATCGAACTGCATCGATGCGAGCATCGTCAGGATCACGACGGAACCGAACGCGAGCGCGCCGGGGCCGGCCGTGATGATGGCGAGCGAACGAAAATGGACGAGCGCGACGGTCAGCGTCACGACGAAGATGTCGAGCATCGACCAGCGGCCGATGCGTTCGACGATCCGGAACAGGCGCGTGCGCTGCAGCGGCCGCCAGGCGGTGCGGCGCTGCGCGCTGATCACGAGGATCAGCAGCACGCCGAGCTTGAGCATCGGCACGAGGATGCTGGCGACGAACACGACGACGGCGAGCGGCCAGTCGCCGGAGACCCAGAAATAGATGACGCCGCTCATGATCGTGTCTTCCTGCGAGCCGACGATCGACGCCGTGCGCATGATCGGCAGCAGGTTCGCGGGAATGTACAGGATCGCGGCTGCGAGCAGCAGCGCCCACGTGCGCATCAGGCTGTTCGGCGTGCGGAAATGGAGGACGCTGCCGCAGCGTGCGCAGTGGGCGTGCGGATGGTCGAGCGTCTGCACGAGCCCGCATGCGTGGCAGCTGGCGTAGCCCTCGCGGGCGGCGGTCGGGATCGTCATCGGCGGGCGGCTCCCGGCAGCGGGGCGGCATCGTCGGGCTGCCCGGGCGAACGCCCGGCGCGCAGGTCGTCGGCGATGTCCCACAGCGTGCGCGGATCGAACATCAGCACGACGGCGATCATCAGCGTGAGCGCGGCGAATGCGAACAGCGCGGCATCGGGAACGACCCTTGCGAGACTCACCATCTTCACGATCGTGACGAGGATCCCGAGCATGAACACCTCGATCATCCCCCACGGCCGCACGAGCTCGATCGCACGCAGCACCAGGTTGAAACCGGGCGGGACGAGGCCGCGCCGGATCGGCAGCAGCAGGTACAGCAGCGCGGCCATCTCGATGAGCGGGAACAGCACGGTCGAGCAGAACACCATCACGCCGACGATCGCCATGTCCTGGTGCCACAATGAATCGATCGCACCGATCAGCGTGGTCTGCACGCGGTTGCCGTTCACGTCCATTTCGAGGATCGGGAACACCTGCGCGATCGTGAACGTGATCAGCGCCGCGAGCGCGAGCGCGCAGATCCGCTCGATCTGCGCGGCGCTGTTGCGATAGAGCAGCGCATCGCAGCGCGGGCAGCGCGCGGATTCACGTCCGCTCAGGCGCGGTTTGTGCAACAGTGCGTCGCACTCGTGACAGGCAATCAGGTCGTTTCGTTGCATGGAAAAGGCAGTTGTGCGACGGCTGGGGAGACGCGTCGACGGGGCCGGAACCCGCGCCAATCTTACCAAAAGGCCTTTTTCGGCGTGTCAACGATCGCGGGTCCGGTGACTGATCGGTAACATGACAGGAAACCGTCAGCCGGCTGGCGTGCCTGTCTTCAGAGTCCGCGCGTGTCAAAAGGTTGCGGTAGCATGGCGCCCTTGACAAGCGTCGGACCAATCTCCGGCGCGGCTGTTCGCTGAACTGAGGAATCCAAGATGGCATCGAAATCGCTGCCGGCCCGGCCGGTACGCTATACGCAGACCGCGATCGCGCTGCACTGGCTGATTGCA
Organism: Burkholderia sp. Se-20378; assembly: GCF_017104665.1. Classification (NCBI taxonomy): domain Bacteria; kingdom Pseudomonadati; phylum Pseudomonadota; class Betaproteobacteria; order Burkholderiales; family Burkholderiaceae; genus Burkholderia; species Burkholderia sp. Se-20378. The sequence goes on from NZ_JAAGPG010000618.1 coordinate 3,333, forward strand.
CTGTTGATCGTCTGTGCGTTCGCGATGGGCTGGGTGATGACCGACATCCCCGGCTTCACGCCGACCAAGCTGAAGTACTTCTCGTGGCACAAGTGGATGGGCGTGACGATATTCGCGCTGGTCGTCATCCGCGTGCTGTGGCGTGCAACCCACGTGCCGCCGGCGCTGCCGGGCGGTACGCCGGCGTGGCAGCGTGCGGCGTCGCACGGCGTGCACATCCTGCTGTACGTGCTGATGATCGTGATTCCGGTGACGGGCTACCTGTACAGCTCGGCGGCGAACATCCCGGTCGTCTATCTCGGCATCGTGCCGCTGCCGCGGCTGATCGACCCCGATCCGGTGCTGAAGGAAACCTTCAAGACACTTCACGTGTCATTGAATTACATTCTGCTTGCGCTTGTTTCGCTGCACGTGGTCGCGGCGCTCAAGCACCAGTTGTTGGACCGCGACGGCCTGCTGTCGCGGATGCTCCCCTTTGCCAAATGAAGGATCCCATGAAAGTGTCTTTCTCCCGCTCCATGCTGACCGCGTTCGCTGCGGTGTCACTTGTCGCGTCGGGCGCGGCGCTCGCCGATGTCGATCTCGCGAAGAGCAAGGTGTCCGCCGTGTCGAAGCAGATGAACGTGCCGACCGAAGGCGCGTTCAAGAAGTTTTCCGCGCAGGTGAAGTTCGACCCGGCGAAAGCCGCGCAGGGCAGCGCCCAGATGACGATCGACGTCGCGAGCTATGACCTCGGCGACAAGATGTACAACGACCAGGTTGCCGGCAAGGACTGGTTCGACGCGAAGGCGTATCCGCAGGCGACGTTCGTGTCGTCGGCGATCGCGCCGGCGGGCGGCAACAAGTACAACGTGACCGGCAAGCTGACGATCAAGGGCAAGTCCGAGAACGTCACCGTGCCCGTCACGGTCACGCAGAGCGGCGCGACACAGACCTTCGACGGCGTGCTGCCGATCAAGCGCTCGGCCTTCAACGTCGGCACCGGCGAGTGGAAGGACACGTCGGTCGTCGCGGACGAAGTGCAGATCAAGTTCCATCTCGTCGCCACCAAGTAAGCGGCGGGCTGTTGCCTCACCCGAACGCCGCGCGAGGGCGCGGCGCCGTTCCAAGGAGAAAGAGTTTGAAAAAGCAACTGATCATCGCCGCGGGCGCGCTGGCAGCGTCGCTGTCGTTCTCGGCCTTTGCCGAAAGCGCCACGTACCAGTTCGACCCGAGCCACACGTACCCGAGCTTCGAGGCTGACCACATGGGCGGCCTGTCGGTCTGGCGCGGCAAGTTCGACAAGTCGAGCGGCACCGTGACGCTCGACCGCGCGGCAAAGACGGGTACGGTCGACGTGACGACCGACATCGCGTCGATCCACACCGGCAGCACGAAGCTCGA
>NZ_JAAGPG010000619.1:0-4589 GCF_017104665.1 Burkholderia sp. Se-20378
GCAACGGTCACGGGCGCGCCGCTCGCGACCGCATCCGCGATCGCGACGGCGCCCGGCGCCGGCTGGCTCTGGGCGAACGCCGGCGGCGCCAGTGCGGCCGTCAGCGCCAGTTCCGCCCAGACTATCCTCTTGATGGCCAACGCCAAAACTCTCTGCTTCATCTTGTTCCCTCTCGCTCGTAGTAAGACCCCACCTGCTGTGCGCCGGAACCTTGTGAATTCCTTGCGCGTCCTGGGTGCCCGTGTACCGGAACCCGCGATTGCCACGCTTTCGACTGCCACGACTCGAACGGCTCAGCCTCGGGTCACCAGCACCATCCAGCATCACCGTCGCTTGCTATTTTGATTCGTCATACTAAACACCTACATTGAGCGCATTGCCTGCTTCTTCCCGATTCGACGAACAGCGGGTTCTGCACAAGACGAGCCTGTGCCCGCGCCGTGCTGCGCACCGTCTGCCGTCGATCGGGTACTTCTCCTTCCTGCCGGCCGCCTTCGCTAGAACAGCCGGGGCGTGCCGACCCAGACGATCACCGCCTCTTCGTCGGCCGTGTTGCGCCACGCATGCGGCATCGTCGATTCGTAATGCGCGGTATCGCCCTCGTTCAGCGTGAACGTGCAATCCTCGAGCGTCAGCGCCACCTGCCCGCGCAACACGTAGACGAACTCCTCGCCCGCATGCGTCGTCATCTCGGACGACAGCTGCCCGGCCGGCATCCGGACGAGAATCGCGTCGAGCTTGCGGCCGTCCACCAGGTTCGTCAGCCTGGCGAACAGGCTGGCCGAGTTCGTGAACTGGAAATACTGCAGCGCGTTGCCGCGGCATACCGAGCGCGCTTCCGTCGGCGTGTCGATGAAGTACTGCATCGTCACGCCCAGCGCCTTCGCGATCCGCACCAGCGACGTGATCGACGGCGTCGCCCGCCCGCGCTCGACCTGCGACAGGAACGGCTTGGAAATGCCGGCGATCGTCGACGTTTCGTCGAGCGTGAGTTTCAGGCGCTGGCGCAGGGCCCGGATCTTGTTGCCTAGCGACACGGCGACGAGCACCGACTCATCAGGGGGCAAAACCATGGAAAGACGGACCCTCGCAGTCGAAATCGGTTTGATGTCGTCAAGCCTCGACCGATGCCGTGACACGACCGGCCCGGCGCGATACCCCGCTGCACGCTGTCGCCGCGTGCAAGCCGCGCGCAGTGCGGCACCGCGGCCGCGTCGCGCGGCCACGCGGCCTTCGCATATTTCATTCGGTTTACTAATTAACAAGGCTGCCCCTTCAGATCGGCTGACCTGCCCGTCGTGCATCGGCGCCATCGCGGCGGCACACCGCTTGCCGACCGCGCCCGCGTTGCTCGCCGTCGTACGTGCCCGTTGCGTTACCGGGATGCCACCACCGTCCAGAGGCGTGCCAGGTCAGCGGAACCGTCGGCCCCCTTGACCGTGCGCAGCACCTGGACCGCACGCGCCTTCTGGCCGGCCACGTAATACGCCTCGCCGAGCCGCAGCCGCGCCGCATCGGGATGCTCGAGCCCGCCTTTCGCAATCGCCTGCTCCATCATCGGCAGCCCCTGCTGCGCATGGCCCTCGAAGACGAGGTTCATGCCCGCGTCGATCGGTGCGGCCGGCGTCGTGGCGTCCCCGCCCGATTGCGCGCGCTTCGCGGCGAGTGCCTGCAGCCGCTTCTCGCGGTCAGCCTCCGCGTCCTTGCCGAGTACGCCGGACGCAAACCCCTGGTCGATCACCTGCTTGCCTTCGGCAGGCGACCCCGCGACCAGTGCGAGCTGCGTCATCTCCATGTACGCATTGGCTGACGCAAGCGAGCCCGTTGCGCGGCGCAACCGGTAGATGTCGAGGTCGAGCGACGGCAGATAGCCGGGGTTGCCGCGAATGGCCGTGACCATTTCGTCCCAGTACGCGGGGCTCGGGTGGTAGGCCACCAGCAGCCCGAGCGCACCGCGATACGCATTGCCGTCCTTCACTTTCTGCGCACAGGTCGCCAGCATCTGCAACTGCCCTTCATCCGGCGCGTGTCCGCCATTCGCCTGTGCGTCGGTGCTCGCTTTCAACTGACTCACGAGCGGTGCGCAATCGTTTGACAGGTAGTAAGACTGCGTGAGCAGCGTGCGCATTTCCGGATCCGAGCCGCCGGCCTTCAGATAACGCTGCGCGACGCGGATCGCCAGCGGGTAGTTCTTCTGCTGGAAGTAGATGCCGGCCAGCGCCGCCGTGGTCCGCTGCTCGTCCTCGCCCGACAGCCGTCCCGAGTTCAGCACGCTCTCGTAGGCTTGCGCGGCCGTGCCCGAGTCGCCGGCCGCCATCGCTGCCGCGCCGCGCATCTCTTCCACCATGTAGGTTTCGTACGGCGTCCGGTTCGGCACGGCGGCCGCCTGGGCGATCTTGCCCAGCGCGTCGCGATACTTGTGCGCCCGGTACAGCTCCTGTGCGGCCGCCAACGGTTTCGCCACGTCCGGCCGCAGCGCGTCCGCCGGCAACGCCGGGCGTCCGAGCAGGCCTGCCGCGCCGAGCGCCGTCACCGCCATCATCCGTTTCCATCGTCGCTGGTTCATCGGCTCGTCCGTGTCGTCATTGCATGAACTGTTCGTTACCGATCAGGCCGATCTTGGTCGCGCCCACGCGTTGCGCGGACGCGAGCACGGCCGCCACGTCCTTGTACGGCACCAGCTTGTTGGGACGCAGATGGATCTCGGCCTGCACGGGCTCCGCGGCCACCTGGGTCAGTTTCGACTCGAGCGCCGCGCGGTCCGGTACCGGTGCGCCGTTCCATGTCGTCGTGCCGTCGAAGTCGATATCGATCTGCACGATTTCCGGCGGCGTGGCCGGCGGCGGCGGATTCCCCACCGGCAGGTCCATCTTCACCGAATGCATCTGAATCGGGATCGTGATGATCAGCATGATCAGCAACACCAGCATCACGTCGATCAGCGGCGTGGTGTTGATGTCGACCATCACTTCCGGTTCGGCATTGCTCCCGCCCGAAGGCACATTCATTCCCATCGTCGACTCCTGTCGATCCACGTTGGCGCTTTAGCGCTTACGTGGATCCCATGCTTCGCGGTCGGCCAGCGTTGGCGCTTTAGCGCTTACGCGGGCCCCATGCTTCGCGGTCGATCCACGTTAGTGCTTTAGCGCTTACGCGGATCCCATGCTTCGCGGTCGGCCAGCGTTAGCGCTTTAGCGCTTACGCGGGCCCCGTGCTTCGCGGTCGATCCACGTTGGCGCTTTAGCGCTTACGTGGGTCCCATGCTTCGCGGTCGACCGGCGTTAGCGTTTTAGCGCTCACGTGGATCCCATGCTTCGCGGTCGGCCAGCGTCAGCGCTTTAGCACTTACGCCGATCCCACGCCTCGAACTCAACCAGCGTCAGCGCTTCAACACTTGCCGCCCGCCCCTGTTCCACCACGATTCCCGCGCGCGACTACCCCCCGCGCGCCGGCGGCTCCGTAATGAACGACAGCTTCGCGATCCCCGCGCGTTCGCACATCGTGACCACCCGGCCGATGAACTCGTAGCGCGTGTTCTGGTCGCCCCGCACGTGCACGCTCGGCTGCGGCTGCTGCTGCGACACGTCCTTCAGCTTCGCGAGCAGCGTCTGTGCATCCACCAGCTGCTCGCCCCAGAAGAAATCGCCGTCGCGGTTCACCGCGATCTCGATACTCTTCGGCGTCGTCTGCAGCGGCTGCACCGTCTCCTTCGGCAACTGAAGCTGGATCGTGTGCGTCACGACCGGAATCGTGATCAGGAAGATGATCAGCAACACCAGCATCACGTCGACGAGCGGCGTCGTGTTGATGTTGGCGATCACCTCGTCGCTTTCGTCCTGCCCGACGTTCATGGCCATCGCGCGTCTCCGTCCGCCGATCAGTTCGCGAGCGACGCAGCTGCCGGCGACGATGACGCCGCGCGTACCGGGCGCCGATTGCCGGCCAGCAGCACGGTATGCAGTTGCGCGCCGAAGTTGCGGACCCGCTCCATCACCGACTTGTTGCGCCGGACCAGGAAGTTGTAGCCGAGCACCGCCGGCACTGCGACGGCGAGGCCGATCGCGGTCATGATGAGCGCCTCGCCCACCGGGCCCGCGACCTTGTCGATCGACGCCTGGCCGGCAATGCCGATGGCCGTCAGCGCGTGATAAATCCCCCAGACCGTGCCGAACAGCCCGACGAACGGCGCGGTGGAGCCCACCGTGGCCAGGAAGGCGAGCCCGTCCTGCATCCGGTTCGACACGTTCGTGATCGAGCGCTCGACCGACACGTCGATCCACGTATTGCGGTCCACTGCTTCCAGCAGCGCCTCGTCATGATGCTCGCCGGCCTCGATCGCCGTTTCGGCGATGAAGCGGAACGGCGACGCCTCGTCGAGCAGCCTGGCGCCCTCGGCCAGCGAAGGCGCGGACCAGAGTTGCGCGTCCGCGAGCTTCGCGCGGCGATTGGCACGCAACTGCTCCACGAACTTCGTGATCATGATGTACCAGCTGCCCATCGACATGATCACCAGCAGGATCAGCACGAAACGGGCGACGAAATCGCCGTTCTTCCATAGCGCGCCGAGCCCGTACGGATTCTCGACCGCT
>NZ_JAAGPG010000061.1:0-27694 GCF_017104665.1 Burkholderia sp. Se-20378
CCCGCGCGGGGCGGCCCGGCGGGCGGCCCGTGGGCGGCGCGCACCACGGCACCGTTGCGGTGCATGCGGGCTACCGATCAGCCGGTTTGGGGCGACCGACTTCCGGGTATAATTACGGCCTTCCTTTCGCCCCACGTCGCCACCTCGCGCGACTCATCGACGTCAGTCCAGCCCATGGCTCACTTCTCGTGTTTTCCCGGCGCTTCGGCCCTCTCCGATTTCCGTCAAACCCGTCTGCTCGACACGCTCAGGCAAATCGACGCCAACATCGTCGCGGTGCGCGGGCAGTTCCTGCACTTCGTCAATGCGGCCGAGCCGCTGTCGGCCGACGACAGCGCGCGCATCGACGCGCTGATGCACTACGGCGCGCCGTTCGAACCGGCGACTGAAAAGGGCACGGCCGAGACCTTCGTCGTGCTGCCGCGCTTCGGCACGGTCTCGCCGTGGGCGAGCAAGGCGACCGACATCGCGCAGCATTGCGGCCTCACGCAGGTGCGCCGCATCGAGCGCGGCGTCGAGTTCACGGTCACGCTGAAGTCGGGCCTGCTCGGCGGCAAGAAGGCGCTGTCGGACGACGCACGCGCGGCCGTCGCAGCCGCGCTGCATGACCGGATGACCGAAAGCGTGGTCGCGGCGCGCGACGACGCGAAGCACCTGTTCGACGAACTGCCGGCCAAGCCGCTCGCGAGCGTCGACGTGCTGGGCGTCGGCCGCGGTGCGCTCGAACGCGCGAACGTCGAGCTGGGCCTCGCGCTCGCCGACGACGAGATCGACTACCTGGTCGACGCGTTCCGCAAGCTCGAACGCAACCCGACCGACGTGGAACTGATGATGTTCGCGCAGGCGAACAGCGAGCACTGCCGCCACAAGATCTTCAACGCGCAGTGGACGATCGACGGCGAAGCGCAGGACATGTCGCTGTTCGCGATGATCCGCAATACCGAAAAGCTGAACCCGCAGGGCACGATCGTCGCGTATTCGGACAACTCGTCGATCATGGTCGGCGCCGAAGCCGAGCGCTGGTTCCCGCGCAACGCGGGCGCGGCCGGCGAGCCGGGCGAGCGCTACGGCCGCCACACCGAGCTCACGCACACGCTGATGAAGGTCGAGACGCACAACCACCCGACGGCGATCTCGCCGTTCCCGGGTGCGGCGACCGGCGCAGGCGGCGAGATCCGCGACGAAGGCGCGACGGGCCGCGGTGCGCGCCCGAAGGCCGGCCTCACGGGCTTCACCGTGTCGAACCTCGATCTGCCCGACGCACGCCAGTCGTGGGAAAACGCGCGCGACGCGGCCCAGCCGGTCGGCGAGCGCAACCCGAACGATGCGCACGGCCCGTACGGCCGCCCGGACCGCATCGCGTCGCCGTTGCAGATCATGATCGACGGCCCGCTCGGCGGCGCCGCGTTCAACAACGAATTCGGTCGTCCGAACCTCGGCGGCTACTTCCGCGTGTACGAGCAGAACGTCGGCGGGAAGGTGCACGGCTATCACAAGCCGATCATGATCGCGGGCGGCCTCGGCAACATCGCCGATCAACATACGCACAAGCACGACGTGCCGGCCGGCTCGCTGCTGATCCAGATCGGCGGCCCCGGCATGCGGATCGGGATGGGCGGCGGCGCCGCGAGCTCGATGGCGACCGGCGCGAACACGGCCGAACTCGACTTCGACTCGGTGCAGCGCGGCAACCCCGAAATCGAGCGTCGCGCACAGGAAGTGATCAACGGCTGCTGGCAGCTCGGCGCGGAAAACCCGATCCTGAGCATCCACGACGTTGGCGCGGGCGGCCTGTCGAACGCGTTCCCCGAGATCGTCGACGGTGCGGGCAAGGGCGCGCGCTTCGAGCTGCGCAAGGTCGCGCTCGAGGAATCGGGCCTGTCGCCGCGCGAAATCTGGTCGAACGAAGCGCAGGAGCGCTACGTGCTGGCGATCGCGCCGGCCGACCTGCCGCGTTTCGAGGCGATCTGCGTGCGTGAGCGCTGCCCGTTCGCGGTGGTTGGTGTCGCGACCGACGAACGTCAGCTGAAGCTCGTCGACGACGAAGCGACGGGCGCCGACGAATACCCGGTCGACATGCCGATGGAAGTGCTGCTCGGCAAGCCGCCGCGCATGCATCGCGACGTCACGCGCGTGACGACCGAGCGCGCGCCGGTCGACGTGACGGGCATCGCGCTGTCGGAAGTCGCGGTCGACGTGCTGAAGCACCCGACGGTCGGCAGCAAGTCGTTCCTGATCACGATCGGCGACCGTTCGGTTGGCGGCACGTCGGTGCGCGACCAGATGGTCGGCCCGTGGCAGGTACCGGTGGCCGACTGCGCGGTCACCGCGCTCGACTATGCGGGCTTCAAGGGTGAGGCGATGACGATGGCCGAGCGCACGCCGCTCGCGGTGATCGACGCGCCGGCATCGGGCCGCATGGCGGTCGGCGAGGCGATCACGAACATCGCGAGCGCGCCGATCGCATCGCTCGACAAGCTGAAGCTGTCGGCGAACTGGATGGCTGCATGCGGCACGGCCGGCGAGGACGCCGCGCTGTTCGACACGGTCAAGGCGATCGGCATGGAGCTGTGCCCGGCACTCGGGATCGGCATCCCGGTTGGCAAGGATTCGCTGTCGATGAAGACGAAGTGGGACGAGCAGGGCGTCGCGAAGGAAGTGGTGTCGCCGGTGTCGCTGATCATCTCCGCATTCGCGCCGGTCGAGGACGTGCGCCGTCACCTGACGCCGCAACTGCGCCGCATCGCCGACGCAGGCGACAGCGTGCTGATCGCGATCGATCTCGGTCGCGGCAAGAACCGGATGGGCGGCAGCATCTTCGCGCAGGTCACGCAGCAGGTCGGCGACACGACGCCGGACGTCGACGACGCAGAAGACCTGAAGCGCTTCTTCAACGCGATCCAGTCGCTCAATGCGCAGGACAAGCTGCTGGCATACCACGACCGCTCGGACGGCGGCCTGTGGGCGACGGTGTGCGAAATGGCGTTCGCGGGCCACGCGGGCGTGTCGCTGAACGTCGACATGCTGACGCTCGACCCGAATCACGAATCCGACTACGGCGACGCGAAGGACTGGGCGAAGCAGACGAGCGGCCGCCGCGACGATCGCACGCTGCGCGCGCTGTTCTCCGAGGAACTCGGCGCCGTCGTGCAGGTGCGTGCGACCGACCGTGACGCGGTGCTCGGCGCACTGCGCGAGTTCGGCCTGTCGGCGTGCTCGCACGTGATCGGCTCGGTCAACGATCGCGACGTGATCGAGGTGTATCGCGACGCGAAGAAGATCTTCGACGCACCGCGCACCGAACTCCATCGCGCATGGGGCGAAGTGAGCTGGCGCATCGCGCGCTTGCGCGACAACCCCGCATGCGCGGATGCCGAATACGACGCGCTGCTCGACGCGGCCGATCCGGGCATCTCGCCGGTGCTGAGCTTCGATCCGGCCGACGACATCGCCGCGCCGTTCATCGCAACGGGCGCACGGCCGCGCGTCGCGATCCTGCGCGAGCAGGGCGTGAACTCGCATCTGGAAACGGCCTACGCGTTCGATCGCGCGGGCTTCGATGCACACGACGTGCACATGAGCGACCTGCTGGCCGGCCGTGCCACGCTCGCCGATTTCGCGGGTGCGGTCGCATGCGGCGGCTTCTCGTACGGCGACGTGCTGGGTGCGGGCGAAGGCTGGGCGAAGACGGTCCGCTTCAACGCGAACCTCGCCGACATGTTCTCGGCGTTCTTCGCGCGTCCCGACACGTTCGCACTCGGCATCTGCAACGGCTGCCAGATGCTGTCGAGCCTCGCGTCGATGATCCCGGGCGCGGAAGCGTGGCCGAAGTTCACGCGCAACAAGTCCGAGCAGTTCGAGGCGCGCTTCTCGTTCGTCGAAGTGGAAAAGTCGCCGTCGATCTTCTTCGCGGGGATGGAAGGCTCGCGGATTCCGGTCGCGGTCGCGCACGGCGAAGGCTACGCGGACTTCTCGCAGCAGGGCGACATCGATCGCGTCGCGGTCGCGATGCGTTACGTCGACCACCGCGGCGAAGCGACCGAGGGCTATCCGTTCAACCCGAACGGCTCGCCGGCCGGCATCACGTCGGTCACGACGGCCGACGGCCGCTTCTCGGTGCTGATGCCGCACATGGAGCGTGTGCATCGTACGGTCGCGATGAGCTGGCACCCGGAAAGCTGGGGTGAAGCGAGCCCGTGGATGCGCGTGTTCCGCAACGCGCGCCGCTGGATCGGTTGATCGGGATGATGTTCGACCCGAACGCGCCGGTCGAGGTCGTCACGCTGCGCGACCAGCGCGCGAGCGAGGCCGACGCGATCGGCCGCGTGATCGTCGCGGCGTTCGCTGGCGAGCCGGAAGGCGGGCAGTTCGAACGGCGGATCGTCGATACGCTGCGTGCGGACGGTGCGTTGAGCGTCTCGCTCGTCGCGGAGCGCGACGGCCGCCTGATCGGTCACGTTGCGTTCTCGCCGGTGTCGATCGGTGGTGAACCGTCGGGTAGCCAGGGCTGGTACGGGCTGGCGCCGCTCGCGGTGCTGCCCGACTGCCAGCGGCAGAGCATCGGTGCGGGGCTGGTGCGCACGGGGCTCGACGCGTTGCGCCGGCTTGGCGCACGCGGCTGCGTGCTGCTCGGGGAACCCGCGTACTACACGCGGTTCGGCTTTGCGCCATCCGGCGACATCGTGTTCCCGGGCGTGCCGCCCGAGTATTTCCTCGCGCTGTCGCTCGACGATTCGGCGCCGCGTCCGTCGGGTGACGTTCGCTATCACGACGTGTTTTATCCCGCGTAACCTGCGCATGCGGAGCGCGTGAATCCGGCACGGAAAGGGCCGCTCTCTGGAGAGCGGCCTTTTTCTTTTGCCGGGCTGCAAGCGCATCGTGACGCGTCCGCAAGCAGTGCACGGGCAATAAAAAAGCCGCTCCGAAGAGCGGCTTTTCGATGCGGCGACGAGCGCCGGCGTTACTGGATCTTTGCCTGCTGGCGCAGACCTTCCTCGAACGCCTGCAGCTTCTGCTGCACGAGCTGCTGCGCGATCTGTGCCTTCACCTGATCGAACGGCGGCGGGGCGATGTCGCGGATGTCGTCGACACGGATGATGTGCCAGCCGAACTGCGTCTTCACCGGCGTATCGGTCATCTGGCCTTTCTGCAGCTTCTGCGCAGCCGCCGCGAATTCCGGCACGTACGCCTTCGGGTCGGACCAGTCGAGATCGCCGCCGTTCTTGCCCGAACCCGGATCCTTCGAGTACTGCTTCGCGAGATCCTCGAACTTCGCGCCGGCCTTGATCTTCGCGATCAGGTCCTTCGCCTGCTGCTCGTTGTCGACGAGGATGTGGTGCAGGTGGTATTCGCGATTGCCGCCGGCGCCCTTGACGAGGTCGTCGTAGCGCGCCTTCACTTCGGCGTCGGTCGGCTGGTTCTTCTTCAGGAAGCTCTCGATCATCGAACGCAGCACGACGGTCTGCTGCGCGACGGCGACTTGCGCCTTCACGTCCGGACGGTTCGGGATGCCTTCACGGATTGCTTCCTGCATCAGGATTTCGCGGTTCACGAGTTCCTGGCGGACGGCCTGCTGCAGTTGCGGGCTGTCGGTCTGGCCTTGCTGGACGAGCTGAGCAACCATCGCGTCGGCGCGCGACTTCGGAATCGGCGTGCCGTTGACGACGGCGATGTTCTGGGCAAATGCCGGTGCCGCTGCAAACGCAGCCGCCGCGACCCACAGGCGGGGGGATTTCAGGATCATCGGGAATTCCTAATGAGACTAGATTGAAGATTCGTTGAATTCTTCGGGCGTGTAAGCCACGATCGCGAGCGCGTGAATACCGCGCTGCATCGCATCAGCGAGCGCATCATACACCAGCCGGTGCCGCGCGACGCGCGGCTTGCCCGCGAAGGCGGCCGACACGATCGTGACCGTGAAGTGGCCGCCGGCGGACGCGCCGGCGTGGCCTGCGTGCTGCGCGCTGTCGTCGCGCACGGTGAGCGACACCGGGGCGAGCGAGGCGGTGAGGCGCGCTTCGATCAGCGCGATGCGTTCGTCAGGCGACGCGTGGAGAAAGGCGTCCGTCATGTCACTCGTCCTTCAGGTATTTCGTGAGCCACAGGCTCTGCAGGATGATGAATACGACCATCGCGCCCGTCGTGCCGAACAGCTTGAAGTTCACCCATTGCGATTCGGTGAAGTTGTGCACCACGTACAGGTTCGCGACGCCGAGCACCGCGAAGAACAGCGCCCAGGCGACGTTCAGCTTGTCCCACACGGGGTGCGGCAGCGTGAGCTGCTTGCCCATCATCTTCTCGATCAGGTTGTTGCCGAACGCATAACGCGCGGCGAGCAGCCCGACCGCAAACAGCCAGTACAGCACAGTCGGTTTCCATTGAATGAATTTCTCGTCATGCAGGACGAGGGTGGCGCCACCGAAAACGACGATCACGCCGAGGCTGACCCACAGCATCGTGTCGACCTTCCGGTGCCGGAAGGCAACCCATGCGACCTGGGCCAGCGTCGCGACGATCGCGACGGCGGTAGCGGTAAAGATGCCCCAGACCTTGAAGGCGGCAAAAAACAGGATGATCGGAAACAGATCGAACAGGAATTTCATGGCGCTCGCAGCTGCGTGAAAGGCCGCTTGCGCGGCCTTTCACCGTTGTAGGGACCCGCCAGGCACCGCCGGAGCGGATCGGGGCGGCGGCGAGGAGTGCCCCGCGGATCCGCCCGGCGCCGCTCATTCGTTTTCGGGTCGGGACTCGAAGTTTAACGCAGCCGAATTGATGCAGTACCGCAAACCGGTCTGGTCGCGCGGGCCGTCCTCGAACACGTGGCCGAGATGCGCGCCGCAGTGGTTGCAGCGCACCTCGACACGCACCATCCCGTGCGAGTAGTCGACCTTTTCGTCGATCACCTCGCCGTTGAGCGGCTTGAAGTAGCTGGGCCAGCCGCAGCCCGAGTGGAATTTGGAGCCGGATTCGAACAGCGGCGTGCTGCAGACGACGCATTTGTAGATGCCGTCGTCTTCGGTGTCGGTGTATTCGCCGGTGAACGCACGCTCGGTTGCCGCATGCTGCGTGACTTCGTACTGCATCGGCGTGAGCCGGCGGCGCAGCTCGGCGTCGTCCTTCTCGTACGGGAAGGTCTTGTCGTCGGAATCGTGGGACATGTGGGGTTCTCCTGATCGGTCGGTCGATACGCGCGGGTTGGGGCTCAGGACGAGCAGCTCACTTCGAGCGACCCGGCCCAGTCGGGCGGCAACGCCGCGTACGCTTCATGCTCCGGTTGTTCGTCGAACGGCCGGCGCAGGATCTGCGCGAGACGCTCGACTTCCGAAAAATCCTTTTCCTTCGCGCGCCGGATCGCGACTTCGGCGAGATGGTTGCGCAACACGTATTTCGGGTTCACGCGGTTCATCGCGGCCGCACGTGCCGCATCGTCGCGCGTTTCCTCGGACAGCCGCGCGCGGTAGAGGTTCGCCCACGCGTCGAACGCGTCGCGGTCGATGAACAGGTCGCGCACGGGCGCGTCGCGGCTCGCGTCGTGCTTCGAGATCTGCGCGAGCCGGCGGAACGTCAGCGTGAAATCCGCGTGGCTCGCATGCATCGTCTCGAGCAGCTTGTTGGCAAGCTCGGCATCGTTCTCGCGCTCGAGCTCGAGGCCGAGCTTCGCGCGCATCGCACGCTCGAGCGCGGGGCCGAAACGTTCAGGGAATTTCGCGAGCACGGCCTGCGCGTCCTCCACTGCACGTTCGGCGCGCGCATCGTCGTCGGCGATGCCGTGCTGCAGACCGATCAGCGGCAGCAGCGCCTGCGCGAGGCAATAGCAGTTCCAGTGCGCGATGCGCGGCTGCATCCGGTATGCGTAGCGGCCGCTCGTATCCGAGTGGTTGCAGATGTGGTTCGCGTCGAACGCATCGACGAAGCCGAACGGGCCGTAGTCGATCGTCACGCCGAGGATCGACATGTTGTCGGTGTTCATCACGCCGTGGCAGAAGCCGACGGCCTGCCACTGCGCGACGAGATCGGCCGTGCGCAGCATCGCGGCTTCGAGCAGCGCGAGGTACGGATCGTCGGCGTGGCGGCAATCCGGATAGAAGCGGTCGATCACGTGATCGGCGAGCTGGCGCAGCAGGTCGGGGCGATCGTTCGAGAAGAAGTGCTCGAAGTGGCCGAAGCGCACGAAGCTCTCGGACACGCGCGTGACGACGGCCGACGTCTCGATCTCCTCGCGCACCACCGGCTGGTCGGAACCGATCACCGTCAGTGCGCGTGTGGTCGGGATGCCGAGGTGATGCATCGCTTCCGAGCACAGGAATTCGCGGATCGACGAGCGCAGCACCGCGCGGCCGTCGCCCATTCGCGAGTACGGCGTGCGGCCGCTGCCTTTCAGCTGCAGCTCGTAGCGGCGGCCGTTCGTGCCGGTGCGCTCGCCGATCGTCAGCGCGCGACCGTCGCCGAGCTGGCCGGCCCACACGCCGAACTGGTGGCCGGAATACACCGATGCATACGGCATCGCGTTCGCAGGCCAGTCGCGCGTCGGGTTGCCGGCAAACAGCTCGGCGAAGCCGGGCTGCGCGGCGATCGACTGCGGCAGGTCGAGCAGTTGCGCGACTTCGTCGGAAAAGCCGACGACGTACGGCGCCGCAAGCGGCGCGGCCGGCAGCCGCGTATGAAACGCGTCGCCGAGCGTGACGAACGCGCCAACGGCGGGCTCGCCGAGCGTGGCGGCGAGGTCGGGGAGGGTGTCAGCCGCATCGGCTGCGCTTCGGGAAAACGACATGTTGAGCGCCTCTGGGTAAGCCGATATTGTAAGGCGGCGCCGCGCCGCCCGCATGGTGGCCCGCGCACCGTGCGCCACGCCCGTCCGGGGCCGCTGACGGGCGCGCCGCAGAGGCACCGATTCGCATCCTCACGGAGAACAAGACGATGGGTAAGCCGTTGCTGGGCCAGATGATGGACATGCCGTTGCTGGTGTCCTCGCTGATTTCTCATGCCGCGCGGCACGCCGGCGATACGGAGATCGTGTCGAAGCGCGTGGAAGGCGATCTGCATCGCTACACGTACCGCGATTGCGAACGCCGCGCGAAGCAGCTGGCGCAGGCGCTTACGCGGCTCGGCGTCGAATCCGGCGATCGCGTCGGCACGCTGGCGTGGAACGGTTACCGGCATCTGGAAGCGTATTACGGGATCGGCGGGATGGGGGCCGTGTGCCACACGATCAACCCGCGCCTGTTCCCCGAGCAGATCGCGTACATCGTCAATCACGCGGAAGACCGCTACGTCTTCTTCGACATCAATTTCGCACCGCTCGTCGCGGCCATCGCGCCGCAATGTCCGCACGTGAAGGGCTGGGTCGCGATGACGGACGCCGCGCACCTGCCGTCCGGCACGACGCCGTTCCTCTGCTATGAAACGCTAGTCGAAGCGGAGGACGGCCGCTACGACTGGCCGCGCCTCGACGAGCAGCAGGCGTCGGGGCTCTGCTACACGTCGGGCACGACCGGCAACCCGAAGGGCGTGCTGTATTCGCACCGCTCGACCGTGCTGCACGCGTACGGCGCCGCGTTGCCCGACGCGATGAACCTGTCCGCGATGGACGCCGTGCTGCCCGTCGTGCCGATGTTCCACGTCAACGCGTGGGGGCTGCCGTACGCGGTACCGCTCACGGGCGGCAAGCTCGTGCTGCCCGGCAAGGATCTCGACGGGAAATCGCTGTACGAGCTGATGGAAGCCGAGCGCGTGACGTTCTCGGCGGGCGTGCCGACCGTGTGGCTCGGCCTGCTCAACTACATGCGCGAAGCCGGCGTGCGCTTCTCGACGCTGAACCGCACGGTGATCGGCGGCTCCGCGTGCCCGCCCGCGATGCTGCGCACCTTCGAGGACGAATACGGCGTGCGCGTGATCCACGCATGGGGGATGACCGAGCTGTCGCCGCTCGGCACGCTCGCGAAGCTCAACTGGGCGCAGTCGCAGCGGCCGCTCGACGCGCAGCGCAAGCTGCTCGAGAAGCAGGGGCGCGTGATCTGCGGCGTCGACATGCGCATCGTCGGCGAGGACGGCCACGAGCTGCCGTGGGACGGCGTCGCGTTCGGCGAACTGCAGGTGCGCGGCCCGTGGGTGATCGACCACTATTTTCGCGGCGAGTCGTCGCCGCTGTCGGACGGCTGGTTCCCGACCGGCGACGTCGCGACGATCGACCCCGACGGCTTCCTGCAGATCACCGACCGCAGCAAGGACGTGATCAAGTCGGGCGGCGAGTGGATCAGCTCGATCGACATCGAGAACGTCGCGATTGCGCACCCGGGCGTGGCCGAGGCCGCCTGCATCGCCTGTGCGCACCCGAAATGGACCGAGCGACCGCTGCTCGTCGTCGTGCCTCGCGAAGGGGCGAACCTGAACCGCGACGCGCTGCTCGCGTTCTACGAAGGCAAGGTCGCGAAATGGTGGATTCCCGACGACGTCGTATTCGTCGAATCGCTGCCGCACACCGCGACCGGCAAGCTGCAGAAGCTGAAGCTGCGCGAGACGTTCCGCGATTACGTGTTGCCGACGGCGGTCTGCGAGCCGTAACGCCGGGCCCGGGCCGGAAGCGGTTCGTGAAGCGGTCGCCCGATCCGTCCCCGGATCGGGAAAAAAATTCAAATTGAACGACCGTGCTTTTTCGTTGTATGCTGCCTCCGTTCATCCGGACATGCGGCTGTTCGACCGCGCACAATGAAGCGCAGCCACCCCGGCGCGCGATGCATGGAGGCAGGCAGATGGCAGTGGATTACTCGACTCGCGACGGCGTGGCCGTCCTTACACTCAACAATCCGCCCGTCAACGGGCTCGGCCTGTCGACCCGTCAGGGCGTCATGGACGCGCTCGATCGCGCCGCGCAGGACCCGTCGGTCACGGCCATCGTGCTGACCGGCGCGGGACGCGCATTCTCGGGCGGCGCGGACATCACCGAATTTAATACGCCGAAGGCGTTGCAGGAGCCGACGCTGCACACCGTGATTCACGCGGTGGAGGCGAGCGCGAAGCCCGTCGTCGCGGCGCTGCACAGCGTCGTGATGGGCGGCGGCCTCGAGCTCGCGCTCGGCGCGCACTACCGCGTCGCGGCACCGGGCGCGCAGGTCGCGCTGCCCGAAGTGAAGCTCGGCCTGCTGCCGGGCGCGGGCGGCACGCAGCGCCTGCCGCGTGCAGTAGGGCTCGAAACCGCGCTGAACATGATCGTGTCGGGCGCGCCCGTGCCGTCGGAGCAGCTCGCGAAGAGCGGGCTGTTCGACGAAATGGCCGACGGCGACCTGCTCGACGCGGCCGTCGCGTTCGCCCGCAAGGTCGGTGCGCAGAAGGGGCCGCATCCGCGCGTGCGTGATCGCAATATCGTCCACCCGAACGCCGCGGGCTTCATCCAGTTCGCGCGCAATTCGGCCCGGGCCGCCGCACCGAACTTCCCTGCGCCGCACAAGTGCATCGATGCGATCGAGGCCGGCGTGCTGCACGGCTTCGACAAGGGCAGCGTTGCCGAGCGCGAGGGTTTCGTCGCGTTGATGATGACGCCGGAAAGCCGCGCGCTGCGGCATGCATTCTTCGGCGAGCGCGCGGCGAGCAAGATCCCCGACGTGCCGGCCGATACGCCGTTGCGCGAGATTCGCCGCGTCGGCGTGATCGGCGCGGGCACGATGGGCGGCGGGATCGCGATGAATTTCATCAATGCGGGCCTGCCGGTGACGTTGCTCGAGACGAAACAGGACGCGCTCGAGCGCGGCGTCGCGACGATCCGCAAGAACTACGACGCGCAGGTGAAGAAGGGCAAGCTCACGCAGGAGAAGCTCGACGCGCGCATGGCGCTGATCACGCCGACGCTGTCCTACGACGACCTGAAAGATGCCGACCTGATCGTCGAGGCCGTGTTCGAGGAACTCGGCGTGAAGGAGCAGGTGTTCAAGAAGCTCGACGAAGTTGCGAAGGCGGGCGCGATCCTCGCGTCGAACACGTCGACGCTCGACGTCGACAAGATCGCGGCGTTCACGAAGCGCCCGCAGGACGTCGTCGGCATGCACTTCTTCAGCCCGGCGAACGTGATGAAGCTGCTCGAGGTCGTGCGCGGCGCGCAGACCGCGAAGGACGTGCTGGCCACCGTGATGGCCGTCGCGAAGAAGATCCGCAAGACGGCGGTCGTGTCGGGCGTGTGCGACGGCTTCATCGGCAACCGGATGATCGAGCAGTACATCCGCCAGGCGCTGTTCATGCTCGAGGAAGGCGCGCTGCCCGCGCAGGTCGACCGTGCGATCGAGAAATTCGGTTTCGCGATGGGCCCGTTCCGGATGAGCGACCTCGCCGGCAACGACATCGGCTGGGCGATCCGCAAGCGCCGCTACATCGAGCAGCCCGATCTCCAGTACTCGAAGATCGCCGACCGTCTGTGCGAGCAGGGCCGCTTCGGCCAGAAGACGGGTGCCGGCTGGTACGACTACGTGCCGGGCGATCGCAAGGCGAAGCCGTCGTCGCTCGTCGACGAGTTGGTCGTCGCGTATTCGAAGGAGCGCGGCGTCGAGCGGCGCAAGATCGGTGACGACGAGATCGTCGAGCGGCTCGTGTTCGCGCTCGTCAACGAAGGCGCGAAGATTCTCGAAGAGAAGATCGCGTCGAAGGCGTCCGACATCGACATGGTCTACCTGACCGGCTATGGCTTCCCGCTGTGGCGCGGTGGCCCGATGCTGTACGCGGACGTGGTCGGCCTCTACAACGTCGAGCGCGCGATTCGCCGCTACGCGGCTGCACCGAACGGCGACGCATGGCACCTCGCGCCGTCGATCGCGGAGCTCGCGAAGGCCGGCCGCGGGTTCAACGGCTGACGCGCTGGATCGCGGCGCGACGCACACCCGGAGAAACGCAATGAAACGCACCGACGACGTACTGCTCGTGATCGACGTGCAATACGACTTCATGCCGGGCGGCGCGCTCGCGGTGCCCGACGGCGACGCGGTCGTGCCGGTGATCAACGCGCTGGCGCAACGCTTCGACCAGGTCGTGCTGACGCAGGACTGGCACCCGCGCGAGCACGTGTCGTTCGCGGCGAACCATCCGGGCCGCGAACCGTTCTCCACGCTCGCGCTGCCGTACGGCGAGCAGGTGCTGTGGCCCATGCACTGCGTGCAGGACACCGACGGCGCGGCGTTGCATCGCGACCTCGACCTCCCGCATGCGCGGCTCGTGATCCGCAAGGGCGGCGACGCGCAGGTCGACAGCTATTCCGCGTTCGTCGAAGCCGACCGCACGACGCGCACCGGGCTCGCGGGCTATCTGCGCGAGCTCGGCGCGAAGCGTGTGTGGTGCTGCGGGCTCGCGACCGACTACTGCGTTGCGTGGTCGGCGCTCGATGCGCGCGCGGCCGGTTTCGAAGCCGCAGTGATCAACGATGCGTGCCGCGCGATCGACCTGAACGGGTCGCTCGCCCACGCATGGCAACAGATGCAGGCAGCGGGCGTCGCGCATGTGACGTCCGCGGGCGCGCGCCCGGCGGCGTAGCGCAATTCCCCATCCGATTCAGGACATGATGCAGGACCGAAGGAGACTCGCATGACCGAAGCCGTAATCGTATCGACCGCCCGCACGCCGCTGGCGAAATCCTGGCGCGGTGCTTTCAACATGACGCATGGCGCGACGCTCGGCGGCCACGTGGTCGCGGCCGCGCTCGAACGCGCGAAGCTCGACCCCGCACGCGTCGAGGACGTGATCATGGGGTGCGCGAACCCCGAAGGCGCAACCGGCGCGAACATCGCGCGGCAGATCGCACTGCGCGCGGGGCTGCCCGTGACGGTGCCGGGGATGACCGTGAACCGTTTCTGCTCGTCCGGGCTGCAGACCATCGCGCTGGCCGCGCAGCGGATCATCGCGGGCGAAGGCGAAGTGTATGTGGCGGGCGGCGTCGAATCGATCTCGTGCGTGCAGAACGAGATGAACCACCACATGATCCAGGAAGGCTGGCTCGTCCAGCACAAGCCCGAGATCTACTGGAACATGCTGCAGACGGCCGAGAACGTCGCGAAGCGCTACGGCATCTCGAAGGAGCGGCAGGACGAGTACGGCGTGCAGTCGCAACTTCGGGCGGCAGCCGCGCAGGAAGCCGGGCGCTTTCGCGACGAGATCGTGCCGATCACCGTGCTCGCGGGCATCGCCGACAAGGCGACGGGCCGCCTGTTCACGAAGGAAGTGACGGTATCGGCCGACGAAGGGATCCGTCCCGACACGACGCTGGAAGGCGTGTCGAAGATCCGGTCGGCCATGCCGGGTGGCGTGATCACCGCCGGCAACGCGAGCCAGTTCTCGGACGGCGCGTCGGCCTGCGTCGTGATGAGCGCCGACGCCGCACAGCGCGAAGGGCTGCAGCCGCTCGGCGTGTTCCGCGGTTTCGCGGTGGCCGGGTGCGAGCCGGACGAGATGGGCATCGGCCCCGTGTTCGCGGTGCCCAAGCTGCTGAAGCAGGCGGGGTTGAAGGTCGACGATATCGGCCTGTGGGAATTGAACGAAGCGTTCGCGGTGCAGGTGCTGTACTGCCGCGACACGCTCGGGATTCCTGAGGATCGACTGAACGTGAACGGCGGCGCAATCGCGGTCGGCCATCCGTACGGCGTATCGGGCGCACGCCTGACGGGCCATGCGCTGATCGAAGGCAAGCGGCGCGGCGTGAAGTACGTGGTCGTCACGATGTGCATCGGCGGCGGGCAGGGCGCAGCTGGCCTGTTCGAAATCCTCTGATCTTTGGCAAGATGCGGCCGCGGCTTCGCTTCGGCGAGGCAGGCGGCCGCGACGCGAATCGGTGCGACTGAACCACCATTCGAAACAATCGGGAAGCAAAAGGCATGCACCCGGCAATGCCGTTTCCCCTTACTTGTCAAACGAATTGCCCCACCTATACTTGCTCTGACATTTGCCTTTCGGCACGATGGGCCGGATTGTGCGTTGCGCGATCCGTGCCGCGAAGGTTCGAACCAACGCAGCAGACCGACCGGGGACCGAATGAGTACGACCTATGCAGCCGGGGAACCGCCGCGCGTCGTCAGCGCGGCCGCGAGGCTCTACGCGAAATGCCTGCTGATCGGATTCGCGTTGCTGCCTGCCTATCTGATCGCCTATCTGTGGTTCTTCAGCGACCCGCACGTCGTGTTCGAGAGCCACGCGTTCCATGAAATCGCAATCGCCGCCGCGACCCTCGAAGGCGCATTCGTCACCTACGTGACGTGGGTGTGCTACCGGTCGTCCGGCGAGCCGCTGCTGCGCTGGCTGACACTTGGCTTTCTCGGCTTCGCGATGATCTACGCGCTGCACGGTGCGTTCACCGGAATGGCGCATCACAACATCTGGCTGTTCCTGCTGTACGGGCCTGCGTCGCGGCTCGTGATGTCGATCCTGCTGCTCACGGGCCTGCTGTCGTATTCGCGCCCGCCCGATCGGATCGAGAAGCGTACCAGCGTGCGCACGTGGCTGCCGTGGATCGTGTTTTTCCTGATCGTCAACGTGGTCGTGGCGTACATCGCGTATTCGCCGGTCGCGGGCGCGCTGGGCACGCGGCTGTCGATGGAGGGCGGCGCGCTCGTGTTCTCGCTGCTGAACGTCGCCGTGCTGCTCGCGCGGCGGATCCGCTCGCCGCTGATGGTGATCTACGGCGTGTCGATCATGGCGTTCGCGCTGTCGTCGCTCGCGTTCATCCTCGGCAAGCCGTGGAATCACATGTGGTGGCTTGCGCACGCGATTTTCGCGGGCGGCTTCTTCCTGCTCAGCTACGGTGTCGTGCAGGCGCTGCAGACGACGCGCTCGTTCTCCGCGATCTACAGCCAGGAAGACCTGATGAGCCGGCTGTCGGAATCGATGGCGCGCACCGAGAGCGCATTGCAGGAACTGCGCCGCACGAACCAGAAGCTCGAATACATGGCCGCGACCGATCCGATGACGGGCGCGTCGAACCGCCGGCAGTTCATCGCACAGGTCGAGCGGGAGATGGTGCGGGCCGAGCGTGACGGCACGCCGTTCTGCCTGCTCGCGCTCGATCTCGACAATTTCAAGAACATCAACGATGCATACGGGCACCAGATTGGCGACGAGGTGCTGCGCGGTGTCGTGCGCCAGTGCCTCGATGCGATCCGGCCGGCCGGCGGGCTGGCGCGGGTCGGCGGCGAGGAGTTCATGGCGCTGCTGCCGGAGATGCCGCTCGAAGGCGCGCGAATGACGGCCGAGCGCGTGCGCTCGTCGATCGCGAGTTCACCGTTCGGACTCGATTTCAAGCGCGTGCAGGTGACGGTCAGCGTCGGCGTTGCGCAATACGGGGCCGACGGCAGCACGGTGGATGCGTTGCTGCGCGTGGTCGATGAACGCTTGTACCAGGCGAAGCGGGAAGGGCGGAACCGGGTTGTGTCGCGGTGATCCAGGTTTGCGCGGCACGCGGGCAACGGTGATCGAACGCGGGACATTCGGCAACTCGGGCGTACAGAGGCGGTGTCGAGCGCCTCGATCCCTAATGAAGCCCCGGAGGCGGTAACGCTCCCGGGGCTTTTGCATGCCCGGTCAGCACGCGACTGGCGATGCGTTACCGCGACGCCAGGGCCGCCGCGCTCTGCTTCGGCTGCGTGTCCTGCATCCGCTGCGACGCCTGCCACCAGTACTTGCCCGCGCGCTGCTGCGGATCGCGGATCGCGAGATACGTCGTACTCCAGAGCTGCGCCGCGTTCGCCTCGGTGGCGTCCGCGCTGCGCGTGCCGAATGCATCGGTCTGGTACTTGCCGTTCACGTAGGACCACGTCCACATCTCCGACGTGCGCATGTCGCGTCCGTTCGAGATCACCTGCCAGATCGTCTGCCGCGCCTGCGTGAGCAGCGTGCGTGTCGCGGCCGACAGATCCTGGCGCGCGAGCTGGCGATCGAGCCCGGCTACCCACATCGCCTGCTGCCACGACCAGATCACCGTGCCGTGATACGCGGAACTGGTGAACTTCGGCCACAGCGCCTGGCTTGCATACGCGGGATTCGCGATCAGCATGCCGGCATCGGTCACGAGCCCGGTCGGGAACGGCCGCGTGACGTCGGCGACGATCCGCTGAAGTTCGTCGTCCGGCGGCGTGCCGAACAGCAGCGCGAAGCCGCCGTCCGAATTCATCACCGGAATCGGATTGCCCTGCTGATCGAGCGACAGCGCGTAGAACGCCAGCGGTGCGCCCGGCGCGGCGCCGGCCGGCACGCCGGCGGAAGGCGCATAGGCCGACACGTCGGTGGCTGCCTGAGCGGCCGGCACGCTGACCTGGAACAGCGGCGGTGCCTGCGTTTCCCACGTGGCCGCCTGGTTTGCCGTGTTGGCGAGCGTCGCGCGCTGTCCGGCATCCAGATACGGATCGAGCAGGCCGCGCGTGAGGAATGCGTTCGCCGCGCGCAACGCGGCCGGCACGAGCACCGCATTCACGTCGTACGGGTACACGCCGCCGCCGAGCCCGTCGGTGCTGTCGCGCCAGTTGCCGACGATCTCGTCGGGCCGCAGGTGGATCAGGTTCGCGACCGACGGCTGCTGCGCGAACGGCTGTGCGGTCGTCGCGACGTGCAGCAGGTTGACGACCAGGCGGCTGCCATTGGTCTGCCCGTCGCTGCCGCGCTGTGCGAGATACGCGGCCGCGCGGGCCTGGCCGCGCGTATCGTCGATCAGCCACGCGGCCGCGATCGGCGCGAGCAGGTAGTCGCTGTCGATCATCTTGTAGTCGTAGGTCGGCGTCGGGTCGTTCGGCCGTCCGTTCTTCTGGTTGTCGACGAGGGCGAATTCGCCGATCCCTTCCTCGTGCGCGACCTTGCCGTCGGTCGACAGCCGGCTCAGCACCGACGACAGGCCGGACTCGATCGCCGCGGGTTCGAGCACGGGCATCAGCATGCGCACCGAGATCAGCGTGTCGCGGCCGAAGTAGGTGTCGTACTGCCACGAGCCGGCCAGCAGCTTGTCGTGGAAGCTCAGGAACTCGAGCACGTTCTGGCTCACCGGGTCGGGGTTCACGGACGATGCGAGCAGGTCAGTGCGCGTGATCGGCGACAACGGCGTCTCGCCGGACAGCGCATCGACATGCAGCCGCAGCGTGCGCGAACCCGCCGGTGCGCTTAGGACGAGCTTGCCGCCCGCCGCCGGTGTAATGCTGCCGCCGTCGCGCAGCGTGATGCGCAGTGAATAGCCGGGCGCGCCGTCGATCCGGTCGCGTTGCCATTGCACGGCGCTGCCCTGGACCGTCGGCGCGGTGAGGATCTGCTGCGGAATCGTTGCGCCGCCGTTGAAGTCGCGCAGGAAGCGCACGTTGCTGAGCACGCCCTGGCGGATCGTCAGCGTGTTGGTGTCGACCGACACGTCGGCGCCGATGCCGTACAGCGGACGGCCGTGCGTATCGGGTGCCGATAGCGCGGACGGTGATGTGTCGAGGCTCCAGTTCACCGGTTGCGCGGTGTCGTCGAACCACAGCCCGGTGCCACTGTTGCCGGCGGGGAAGACCACCAGCAGGCGCGGCTTCGTCGACGAGCGCACCAGCAGGTGTGCGGCGACCTTGTCTTGTCGGTAGAACGCGTTGATCTGGCCGCCGGTGTCCATGCGGAAAGACAGCGCAGCGTTGTTCGACGGCGGGCTGCTCGATTTGACATCGTCGTCGTTGCAGGCCGCGAGCAGGCCGGCGCAGATGAATCCGAGACACAGCGACTTCGCAAGGCGATGCATGTTGATGTCCCTCCTGATAACTGGCGATTTTTATGAGAATTATCGAATGAGCGGCTGATCGTCTTGCTTCGTCCGGTATTGCGAAATTCCTGGAAATTATGGAATTAAGCCGGGCGCGATTCGGGAGCGAATTGAATGGGAAATAACCGGTTGGCGGTTATTGCCGGAATTGAAAAAAAAGGAGGTGCTGCCCCGGCTGGGCATGAAAGACTTCTCTGCTGACGTCCCGGCATAGTGCCGGTGATGGTGCGCACGCGGCGTGAGAAACAAAACGTAAGCAACCGTAGGCGATTCTAAAGTTCGGATAAAGTCGAAGTCAATAATGATTTTTTTGTTTTCGAATAATGTTCTGAAATGAGGCCGCAATTATTGCTTGTCGGGTCGGTAAAATATGCTAATTCGTGATGGGGTGGAGGTGCGGTAATTATCGTGTTTGGTGAAATAAATTGGCAATCTATGTCCGTATTGGCGATTGATTCCGAACCGGGATTGAATCGTGACGGTTCGCCTGTCGCCGTGTCTCGCGCGGCGCAAGCGGGAGGCGCGGAATGCGGTGGATTCGGCAGTACGGAACGGCGAGCAACCGGCGTTCCTGCGGCCGGACTGGCGGGTGATCCCGGGAACCGGACTCCATGGATCGGGCCAACGGTGTCGGCAAGTTTGGTAGGCTTGGGGCTCGCCACCGTTTATCGAATTGGCGCAGTCGGTCACTGATGCGATTCGATACCTGTCTTTTGCGGGACTGACGATTTTGCGACAGAGCGACGCTTCATCGATGGTCGATGATGGTTGGCGTCGCCTTCACTCCGGAGAATGCGCCGTGCTGCACGTGTCCGACGATTCAGTGGTCGTATTGGTTGATTTTCAGACGCGGCTGATGCCGGTGATTCACGAGGGGGCATCCGTCGTCACGCAGGCTGTCCGACTTGCCCGTATTGCGCAGATACTCGGGGTGCCGGTGATGGGTACCGAGCAGAGCCCCGTCCAGCTGGGCCGGAACGTGCCGGAAATCAAGGAGCTGTGCTCGCACACCGTCGTCAAGGACCATTTCGACGCGTGCGCGGAGGGCCTGGTCGATGCATTGCCGGCCGGGCGCAATAGCGTCATCGTCGCCGGTTGCGAGGCGCACGTGTGCGTGTTGCAAACGGCGTTCGGGTTGTTGCACAGCGGCCGCAAAGTCACCGTGGTCAGCGATGCAGTGGGGTCGCGCAGGACGATCGACCGCGACGCTGGGATCGCTCGGCTCCGGGCGGCGGGGGCGCAAATCGCGACGGTCGAGATGATCGCGTTCGAATGGCTGGGCTCCAGCCGGCATCCGCGTTTTCGCGATGTGCTGCGCCTGATCAAGTGAGTTGCGGTGCCGGTGCGCTGACAGGAACAGCGTTCCTGGAGCCGGATGCGTGAATCTCGGGATGCCGGTTATTGGAGCCGGCAGGTTGGGGAGGCTGGCTGCCGGCTGTCGCAGGCGGGATGGTCGTGTCGGCGGGCATGCGTTCGTGACCAAGACCAGGGCGATCCAGTCGTCAAAGGGGAAGGCTCGTCGAGCGCTTGATCTCCTTGAGTGAAAAGCCGGTGTACATCTCCTTGATGTTGCCGAGGGTGCGGATACGGTGCATCGCAAGTTGGTGAAAGGACTCCATGTCCCGGACGACCACTTGTAGCAGATAGTCGTACTTGCCTGACACGTTGTGGCAGGCCACCACGTTGGGAAGGGCCATCACGCCCGCTTCGAACGTACGCATTGCCTTCTCGGAGTGACTGTCGAGCATGATGTTGATGAAGGCAAACAGTCCCAACCCGAGTTCCTGCTGATTCAGCGTCGCGTGATAGCCCTGGATCACCCGCGTCTCCAGCCGCTTGAGCCGCTTCCAGCAGGCGGGCGCCGATAGTCCAACCCGCTCCGCGATTTCCGCGTTTGCGAGCCGCCCGTCGGCCTGCAGCAATTCCAGAATCTTCCTGTCGGTGTCGTCCAGATCCGTCATCTCGTTTTCCCCTCTGTCGCCGTGTGCATCCTGGCCCGCGCACGCAGCACATAAAAGAGCGACCTGCATGCCGTCCATCGGACCGGCCAGTATCGAACCCAAGGCGGTTAATTATATTTTCTCGATCCGACAAACAGCTTGCGTTCGGGAAATCCTATTAACTGTTCCATCGACGATCATTAACCGCACTGGAGCGGACGGGCAGGACGCCATCGGCGCCTCTGAACGACGTTCGCCAGGTTCGAATGGCCGAACCTCAAGACGGTTCAGGCCGCCCACATAAAAGAAATGGAGGAGTCAGTTGAGCTTGTTCAGAACCAAGGATCTTGCGGCGATGGTCGCTGCAAGTCACGTACCGCACGGCTTGAAGAAGGTGTTGGGGCCATTCGATCTCATCCTGATGGGGATCGGCGCGATCGTCGGGACCGGCATCTTCGTGCTGACTGGCACTGGGGCGCTTACCGCCGGCCCTGCGTTGACCGTCTCGTTCGTGATCGCGGCGCTCGCCTGCGGATTCGCGGCGATGTGCTACGCGGAATTCGCGTCGTCGGTGCCGGTGGCGGGTTCAATCTACACCTACAGCTATGCCACGATGGGCGAGTTGGTGGCATGGATGATCGGCTGGGACCTGATGCTCGAGTACGGCCTGGCGAGTTCCGCGGTGTCGGTCGGCTGGTCGGGGTACTTCCAGTCGCTCATCGGCGGATTCGGGCTGCATCTGCCCGCCGTGCTCTCGGCCGCTCCAGGCGCCATGCCCGGTGTCCAGACATGGTTCAACCTTCCAGCATTCCTGATCATGCTGGTGTTGACCGCCATGTTGTCACTCGGGATGCGGGAATCGGCCCGGATCAACAACGTAATGGTGGGGCTGAAGGTCGGCGTCGTCCTGTTGTTCATCGTCGTCGGAGCGCGTCATGTTCAACCGGTGAACTGGCATCCGTTTACGCCCTTCGGTTACTCGGGCGTGTTCAGCGCGGCGGCACTGGTGTTTTTCGCGTTCATCGGCTTCGATGCGGTGACGTCCGCCGCCGAGGAGGTGAAGCGACCTGCTCGGGATCTGCCGATCGGCATCATCGGATCGCTGGCGGTGTGTGCGGTGTTGTACGTGGTCGTGTCCGCGATCATGACCGGCATCGTTCCTTACAAAAAATTCGTTGGCATCGACCACCCGGTGTCGCTCGCGCTGCAATACGCGGGTGAGAACTGGGTCGCCGGTTTCGTTGACCTCGGTGCGATTCTCGGGATGACCACCGTCATTCTCGTAATGACTTACGGCCAGACGCGCATCGTGTTCGCGATGTCCCGCGATGGCCTTCTGCCGAAGCGACTGTCGAGCGTTCATTCGACTCTCGGCACGCCGTTCTTCGCGACCTGGATCGTCGGGATTCTGTTTGGCCTCGTCGCAGCGGTCGTGCCGCTCAACGTGTTGACCGAACTGATCAACATTGGAACGCTGGCGGCGTTCAGCCTGATTTCCGTCGCCGTCATCATCTTGCGCAAGACCCGGCCCGATCTCCCGCGCGCATTTCGCTGCCCGGCCGTGCCGCTCGTTCCGATCCTCGCGATTGCATTCTGTATCGCGCTGACTGCCTTCCTGCAGGCCACGACGTGGATCGCATTTCTGGTCTGGCTCACGATCGGGCTCGTGGTGTATTTCACGTACGCGCGACAACGGTCGCACCTCAACTGACTTCAGGGCAACACGACGGATGTCGGTTGCGTGCCATTTTCATTTCACGAGTGAACGCACATGGGATACGACTTTGACCGCTTGATTTCCCGCCGAGGCACCAACGCGTTGGCGGAAGAGGGCTTCGAAAATTACCTGTTCGGGGCCGATGCCGACGCTCCCTTGCTTGACAGGCCGACGGACGAATTGATCTCGATGTGGGTCGCCGACATGCAGTTCGCTGTGCCGGATGTGGCGATCGACGCGATCACCGAGCGTCTGAAGCATCCGGTGTTCGGCTACACGATGAACTTCGATGATCAGCTCTATCAGGTATTCCACGCCTGGTGTGTCGAGCGGTACGACTGGCGTTTCACGCGCGACGAGATGCAGGTCTCGTTGGGTGTCATACCGGCGCTCTTTAGCCTGGTCGAATATATATGCGAACCGGGTGAGAAGGTGCTCACCCAGGCACCGGCCTACGGCTACTTCAAGCATGCGACGGTTCAACGCGATCGCGAACTCGTGACTTCGTGCTTGCTTGTGTCCGACGATGGCGATTACGCAATCGACTTCGACGACTTCGAGTCCAAAGTCAGTGATCCTGCGGTCAAGCTGTTTTTCCTTTGCCATCCTCACAACCCGACGGGCCGCATCTGGAGCGACGACGAACTGCGTCGCATGGGCGAGCTTTGTATCGCGAACGGAGTCAAGATCGTTTCCGACGAGATTCATTGCGATCTGCTCAGAGCCGGACGCCGTCACACGCCATTGGCCAAGCTGTTTCCGAACAGCAGGGACATCATCACCTGCATGGCGGTCAGCAAGACGTTCAACCTGGCTGGAATGATGATTGCGACCGTGATCGTCCCGGATCCGGAATTGCGCGACGCGTGGAAGCACCGGCATTACCCGTTTGTGAACCCGCTCAGCCTGGCCGCTGCGATTGGCGCGTACAGAGATGGCGCACCGTGGTTGGAGGCGTTGCGCTCGTACCTGGACGGTAACTTTGCATGGACGCGGCAGTTTCTGAACGAGCATCTGCCCGAGGCCGGATTCCGCGTGCCTGATGCAACGTACCTGGCGTGGATCGACTTGCACGCCTACTTCGACGAGTCGGTGAACCTGACCAAATTCTTTCTGGAAAAGGCTGGGGTCATTCTCGAAGGCGGCGAGATGTTCGTCGAGAACGGTGGTTGCTGCGTACGGCTCAATCTCGCATGCCCGCGCGTACAGGTGCAACGTGCGCTCGAAAGGATGTGCGATGCGATCGTCGATTATCGCGGCGCGGCGGTTGCTATTACCCAATCCCTCAAAGCATCTGTGTAACGGAGAAAAATGATGACCGATTGGAACGAGTGTCGTGAGCAACTTGTGCAGCGCTTCCGGGAATTTTCGAAGCTTGCCCCGGACACGATGAAAGGCATTGCGTCGCTTGGTCAGGCTGGTGAGAAGACCAATTCTCTGGATGCCAAGACAAGGGAACTGATTGCCCTTGCTGTTGCCGTGACGACGCGTTGTGAGGGCTGCATTGCATTCCATGCAAGCGAAGCGAAGAAGGCCGGTGCGACGGTCGACGAACTGTCGGAAGCACTCGGCGTCGCGATTCATCTGAATGCCGGCGCCGCACTGGTCTATTCCGCGCGTACGCTCGACGCCTTCAACAAGGTCTAAGGGGGCGTGGTACGCGCCGAAAGCACTTCCTGTCGTGCGGGCCCGAAACCTCGCCGTCGCAGGGAGCGAGGTTTCGCGGCCGCCGACGGCGTTCAGGCTGCTGCCGCCTGATGAATCGGGTTGCGCTGCTCGCCACCTAGGATCTCGATGAGACTGGTCAACATCCGCTCCAATTCACCGGTCATCAGCGTGACATCCGAGTCGAAGCGTTCAGCGTCGTTCTGCGCGGTCGGATCCGCTGCTTCCTTGATCACGTCGAGCGGCGTCACGCGTTTGATCGTCAGCGACGGCGTCAGCACGAAGGAGATCCGGTTATCCCAGGTCATCGCAAGGCGCATGCATTGTTTGCCGGCCTCGATGTGCCGGCGCATGTCGTTCGCTTCCAGCGCGTGGCCGACGTATCGCACCGTGGCGCCGCCTTCGCCGCTCGAGCGCAACTCGGCGTCCTGGTCCACGGTGAATCCGCCCGGCGCCTCGCCGGACAACAGCCAATCCGTCATTGCGGCGACCGGCGAATGCGCTACCTGAACACCGGCGAGCGGAATCTGATCGATCGATTTGACGAGCAGGCCGCGAACATCGTCGGCAACAGCCTGTGAAGCCGCATCGATGACGAGCCAGCCGTTCGCCGTATCGATCCACACGCGGGTGTCGCGGCGAATGGTGAACGCGCGCGGGAGCAGTTCGTCGGTCACCTGCTCCTTGAGTTCGCGCATCTGCTTTCGCCCGACCTTGAAGCCTTGCTGCTCCTCGACTTCGAGCGCTCGCTCCTTGGTCACCTGATTGACGACCGACGCCGGGAGCAGTTTCTTTTCGGCACGAAACGTGAGCAACATCTGCCGGTTGATCGAATACACAAGTGCACCGTCGTCACACGGCGACGCCCACCCGAAGCTCTGCATCTCGACGCTGCTGCCAGGCTGAAACGCGTGGGGCGCCAGCCATTTTTCCATCTGATCGGGGGTAACGGCCCAAGGTGCCGGAAGACGATGAAGCTGAAGGTTCTTGAACCACATAGGAGTACGGGCAAAGCGCATCATTCTATATGACGGTGATGCTTACGGTGCGGATTCGGTCGTTCGATGTGATGGTTCAAGTCGTTGACTGTTGTAGTGCGGGGTAGGTGGGCATCGCTCACTAAATTCGCGACGAAAGGGGAGTCACGCGCGTCTTGAAGGCTGATGCTGCGACATTTGCCGATGGCAAAGAGATTCTCCTTCCTGGCAATTCTGAACTTGTATCGCCATAGCTTGGTGCCGGACGGATTCACCACCAGGTCCAGTCCATTGAAGTCGTCAAGTTTGGTAGGCTTATCTCTGCCTTTGCTCGTCGGATCTTGATGTCGTCAGGTGGCACGGTGAAAAAGCGGATATCGCGTTCGGGTGGTCGAAACGATAGCCGCTTTGCTACCCCCTTCTTTCTCGGCGAGACGCATTTCCCTGCGAATGCGAGCAAACGGCGAAAGGGCGTAAGATGCCCGATTGGCAAGGGTGACAGGCAAGTCGCCGAACCAGAACGAACAGGAGCAACCGAAGTGATCCGTCATATCGTCATGTGGAAGTTGAAAGAATCGGCCGAAGGCGCGACGCGCGCACAGAACGCGCTGAAGCTGAAGGAAAAGCTCGAAGGCTGCCGCGACCTCGTGCCGGGCACGCTGCAGATCGACGTCGGCGTGGCGACGCCCGGCCTCGACGCGACCGCCGACATCGTGCTCGTGTCCGATTTCGCGGACAAGGCCGCACTCGATGCCTACCAGGTGCACCCGGTTCACCAGGAAGTGAAGAAATTCGTCGTCGCGGTGGCTGAATCGCGCGAGTGCGTCGACTACATCGTCGACAGCGCACGATGAGCGACGCGGCAACCCCGACGGACGGCCCGTCGATCGAAAGCCCGTTCGTCGACATGCTCGGCGTGCAGCTCGTGTCAGCGAAGGACGGCGCAAGCGAGATTGTGCTGCCGCTCGAGGAGCGGCACATGAACACGTGGAGCATCGCGCACGGCGGCGTGACGATGACGCTCGCGGACATCGCGCTCGCGATGGCCGCACGCAGCCTGACCGACGACGGCATCGGCGTCGTGACGGTCGAGATGAAGGTGAACTTCATGCAGCCGGGGCGCGGCGAGTTGCGCGCTTACGGGCGCGTGATGCATCGCTCGACGACGATGGCTTACTGCGAAGGCGAGGTGCGCGACAGCGACGGCAATTTCGTCGCGAAAGCGCTCGGCACGTTCAAGTACATGCGGCGGCTCGCGGTGGGCCGCGACATCAAGCGGCAACGCTCGCGCACGGCGCCGGACGCCCAGCCCGGCCCGAGCGACGCGTAAGCGCCCGGACGCGCGGCGGCCCTGCCTCTTCACCGGCAGGGCCGTTTTGTTTTGCGGCGTGCATTGGCACACCGGAATTTCGACGCGCACGACGCGGTGCGCTCGCCTGACGCGCGCATGGCATCATGCACGCTTGTCCGTTCACGGTGCCACGCCGGCGCCGTCCTAACCGATGCCGCTGAATCCGAAGATCGCCCAGGTGCTCGACATGATCGAGCGTGCGAAACGTCCGTCCTATCACCACCAGACGCCGCAGCAGGCGCGCGCCGCGTACGAGAAGAGCGCGCCGATCCTCGACGTCGCATCGGCGCCGATGCATTCGGTCGAGGAATGCGTCGTGCCGACGCGCGACGGCCGCACGATTGGCGCACGGCTGTACTTGCCGGTCGCGCCGAGTCTCGCGGAGCCGCTGCCCGCGCTGGTCTACTACCATGGTGGCGGCTTCACGGTCGGCAGCGTCGATACGCACGACGCGCTGTGCCGGATGTTCGCGCACGATGCGCAATGCGCGGTGCTGTCGGTCGGCTACCGGCTCGCGCCGGAACACCGGTTCCCGACCGCGGTGAACGACGCCGACGACGCGTTGCAATGGTTGCATCGCGAGGCCGCCACGTTCGGCATCGATGCCGAACGGCTGGCGGTCGGCGGCGACAGCGCGGGCGGCACGCTCGCCACCGTCTGTGCGGTGCTCGCACGCGACGCAGGCATTCGCCTTGCGCTGCAGATGCTGATCTATCCGGGCGTGACGGGCTACCAGGACACCGAATCGCACGCACGGCTCGCGAACGGCTACCTGCTGACGCAGGACACGATCCAGTGGTTCTTCACGCAATACGTGCGTGATCGGGCGGACCGCGACGACTGGCGTTTCGCACCGCTCGACGGCACGCGCGATGCACCGTCGTTCGCGGGTGTCGCGCCGGCGTGGATCGCGACGGCCGAATACGATCCGCTGAGCGACGAAGGCGCCGCGTATGCGGAGAAGTTGCGCGCGGCGGGCAACGTGGTCACGCTGGTCTGCTATCCGGGGATGATCCACGAATTCTTCAAGATGGGCGGCTACGTACCCGAGGTACGGGTCGCGCATGCCGATGCGGTCGCGGCGCTGAAGGCCGCATTCGACGACGTTTGACGGCGGTTGTTGAGCGGCGAACGCGCCGCATGGGAGCTGCGATGACGGACGGCGTAGTGGAAACGGGCGACTGGACGGTGCTGGGCGGCGACGCCGCGCGGATTCGCGACGCGGTGTTCGTGCGCGAGCAGCAGATTCCGCCGGAATGGGAGCTCGACGACGACGATCCGCTGTCGCTTCATGCGGTGGCGTACCGGGTCGATGAG
>NZ_JAAGPG010000062.1:0-234 GCF_017104665.1 Burkholderia sp. Se-20378
TAAAAAAAAAAAACAAAAAACCCCCCCCCCCCCCCCCCCCGCGCCCCAGACATACATTTGTCCAGGGCGAAGAGGCAACGATGCGTAGACAGAGAACTCACGCGCCAACTCACGTCCACCATCAGACTGTGTCACACAGTAGGCAACAGACACCGCTACGCGCGACAGCAGCAGCAATCGAACGCATGACCTCCGACACGTGGACACTCCGTACATACGACGCAGACAAGACCA
>NZ_JAAGPG010000620.1:0-4319 GCF_017104665.1 Burkholderia sp. Se-20378
CGCGCTTGCCTACCTGCCGCACGCACGGCGGCGCGCGCAGCCGCTGTTCCGGCTCGGGCTGTTCCGCGAGCCGAACTTCGGGTCGGGGCTGCTCGGCCACCTGCTGTGCCGGATCGGCACGAGTTCGGTGCCGTTCATGCTGCCGCTGCTGATGCAGGTGCAGCTCGGCTATACGCCGCTGCAGTCGGGGTTGATGATGCTGCCGGCCGCGATCGCGGGCGTCATCGCGAAACGCTGGATCGCGCCGCTCGTGAAGCGGTTCGGCTATGCCACGTTCCTGGTCGTGAATACGGGGATCGTCGGGTGCGCGATCGCGGGGTTCGCGCTGGTGTCGGCGCGGCCCGCGCCGCTACTGGAAGGCGCGCTGCTGATCGTGTTCGGCGCGGCGAACTCGATGCAGTTCGCGGCGATGAACGGCGTGACGTTGAAGGGGCTGTCGCATGCCGACGCCGGCAGCGGCAACAGCCTGTTCACGATGATGCAGATGCTGGCGATGGGGCTCGGCGTGTCGATCGGCGGCGGCCTCGTCAACCTGTTTGCCGCCTATTGGGGCTCGATGGCCCACGGGTTCATGCTGTCGTTCACGTGCATGGGCGTGGTGACGCTGCTGTCGTCCGTCGTGTTCCGGCGGATCGATACGGCCGCGCCGCCGGCCCGTGCAGCAGCGCGCCCGTCCGCGTGAGCGCGGCCGTCAGTTCGCCTGGCGGCGCTCGACGACGCGCTTGAGCACCCAGCGGATCGACGAGCCGTCGGCCGGCGGCTGCGCAACGTGGTATTCGTCGATTTCGAGCGTGTACAGGTAGCCGGGCTGGTACGCGAAGCCTTCGATACCGGCGTACCACAGGCTCCACGGCTCGTTCGGGCTGTTGCGCACCTGCAGGCACTCCATCGGCGCGACGCCCGTGCAGCGCGCGGATTGCGGCGCGACATAGACGGTCCTGGTCACCGGCTTGCTGTCGGCCGGGCGCACCGCGTTCGGCGACGTGGCGACGGCGTCGGTCTGGCATCCGGCGAGGAGCGTGCTGCCGGCAATGACGGCCGCGCCGAGCAGCGTTCTGGATTGGCGAATCATCTGATGTTCCTCAGGAAGCGTTGGAGGGCCGATTAGAGGCCCCCACGGCGGGAAAGTTCACAAATAGCTTACAGAACGCGATCCGCCACGTTCATTCGTGGGATGTCGCGCGCGAGCCGATACGTTACCGTGATCCGGTTCAGCCGCGCGCATCGCCGCCGGCGGCTCGCCCGTGCACACCGGGCGACGGGGCCTGATCACGCCCTGCCGACCCGGTGGCCGCAACAGGAGACAACCCGAATGACCACGGCGCCCGCGGCCCTGCCGCCGCATCTTGCCCAATCGAAACTGACGCTCGAGCAGTTCGACGCATTGCTCACGACGATCTACGAAGGCCCGCTCGAAGACGTGCCGTGGGGCCGCGCGCTGGAGCAGATCCGCGTGCACCTGCACGCGAACTACGTGACGATGATCCTGCGCTGGCCCGCCAGCGGCCATGCGGGGCTGATGATCAATGCGTCCGAGCAGAATGCGCCGCTGTCGGGCGTCGCGTCGTACAACACCTACTACTACGCGCTCGATCCGTTCGTGAACCTGCCGAGCGATCGCGTCGTCACCGTCGACGAACTGCTCGGTGTCGGCGTCTGGCGCAACAGCGCGATGTATCGCGAGTTTCTCGAGCCGTTCGACGTCGGGTACCTGATGGGCGCCGACCTGCGCACGCCCGACGGCATCGAGTGCCGTTTCCGCGTGTGCCGCTCGCATCGCGACCGTGCGTTCTCGGCGACCGACAAAGCCGTCTGCAATGCGCTGCTGCCGCACCTGAAGCGCGCGGTGCGGCTGCACGCGAAGTTCGGGATGGTCGAATCCGAGCGCACGCTGTACGCGAGCACGATCGACCGCATGCTGGTCGCCACCGCGATCCTCGACGAGCGCGGCGCGATCATGAAGACCAATTGCGTCGCGGACGAGATCTTCGCCGAATGCGACGGCCTGCGCGTGCGCGGCGACGCGCTCGAAGCGTCGTATCCGCTGGAGGATCGCAAGCTGCAGAAACTGATCCGGCAGGTGCTCGCGGAACGCGCGGGCGGTGCGCCGTCGGTCGCGCAGGCCATTGCCGTGCCGCGCCCGTCCGGCAAGCCGCCGCTCGGCGTGCTGATCCGCGCGGTGCCGCTCAGCGAATGGTCGGAGGACAATCCGCGCCGGCCGGCGTGCGCGATCTTCATCCGCGATGCCGAGCGCAAGTCACAGGCGTCGCACGACATCGTGCGCAAACTGTTCGACCTCACGCCGGCCGAAACCGCGCTGGCGCTCGCACTCGTCAACGGGCAGACGCTCGAGGAAGCCGCCGACGAGCTCGCGATCAGCAAGAACACCGCGCGCTCGCATCTGCGCGCGATTTTTTCGAAGACGGGCGTCACGCGGCAGGCGACGCTCGTCAGGACGTTGCTGAACAGCGTGCTGTCACTGGGGTGAGGTTTTTGTCACGACGGCACCGCCATCGAATCCGCCTAGTCCGTTTCAACGTCGAAGCCCCGGCGCTTGCCGCCTAACCTGTCTCTCCACTCAGCGTCCCGGGAGACAGGCATGGAAAGCTTCGCAGGAAAAGTCGCCGTCGTGACCGGCGCGGCGACCGGCATCGGACGACAGGCCGCACTGTGCTTCGCCGAAGCCGGCGCGCAGGTCGCGCTGCTGGACACCGTCGTGTCCGCTGCCGAAGACGTCGCGCACGCGATCGAGCGCACCGGCGCCAGGGCGATCGTGCTGCGCACCGACGTGTCGCGCGCCGACGACGTGCGCGATGCGATCGACACGACGGTCGCCACGTTCGGTCGTCTCGACATCGCCTTCAACAATGCGGGCATCGCACCGCGCGGCGCGCCCGTCGCCGAATTCGACGAGGACGAATGGGATCGCACGATCGCCGTGAACCTGAAAGGCGTGTGGCTGTGCATGAAACATGAATGTCGGCACATGCTGTCATTCGGCGGCGGTGCGATCGTCAACACGTCGTCGATCATGGGGATTGTCAGCGGGCCCGGGCTCTCGGCTTATTCGGCATCGAAAAGCGGTGTCATCGGCCTCACGAAATCGGTGGCGATCGACTATGCGAGCCACGGCATCCGCGTGAATGCGGTGTGCCCTGGCGGCATCGCCCATACGGCGATCACCGACCGCCCGGAAAACCGCGACGACATGGCGCGACTGACGCAGGCCACGCCGATGGCGCGGCTCGGCGAGCCGCGCGACATCGCGGAAACGGTGCTGTGGCTGTGCTCACCCGC
Organism: Burkholderia sp. Se-20378; assembly: GCF_017104665.1. Lineage (NCBI taxonomy): Bacteria > Pseudomonadati > Pseudomonadota > Betaproteobacteria > Burkholderiales > Burkholderiaceae > Burkholderia > Burkholderia sp. Se-20378. The sequence goes on from NZ_JAAGPG010000620.1 coordinate 3,298, forward strand.
CGCGCGCTTCGTCACCGGTCAGGCGATCGCCATCGACGGCGGATTTACCGTGTGGTGATCGTGTACCATCGGCGCTTCCCGATATGCTTGATCGCGCTGCGTTCGTCCGCCCGTTCACGTGCGCACGATCCGCGCAGCGCACCCCGCTTCGCATGACCTCACCCGTTCCGTCCGACACCGCGCTGCGCCCGCTGCCGATCGATGCGCTGACCGTTCCGGCCGCGCTCGACGGACGCACGGGCGCCAACCGCGCGAACAGCGCGCATCCGCAGATCGCCGCGACCAACGACCTCGATGCGGTGCGCGCGTGGCTCGCCCGCTTCGTCGATACGCCGACCACGTTCCAGAACTACCGCAAGGAAGCCGAACGCCTGCTGCTGTGGGCCGTGATCGCGTGCGGCAAGCCGCTGTCGTCGCTTACGCACGAAGACTTGATCGTTTACCGGCAGTTCCTGCTCGCGCCCGCGCCGGTCGAGCTGTGGTGTGCGAACGGCGGGCGCAAGCATCCGCGCGACGATCCGCGCTGGCGGCCGTTCTACGGGCCGCTGTCGGCGGCCAGCCAGCGGCAGGCGCTGGTGATCCTGAACGTGATGTTCTCGTGGCTCGTGCAGGCCGGCTACCTGGCCGGCAATCCGCTCGCGTTGTCGCGGCAGCGGCAGCGCCGGCCCGCGCCGCGCGTCACGCGCCATCTCGGGCAACCGTTGTGGCAGTCGGTCAAGGACGCGATCGCCGCGATGCCGCGCGACGACGCGCGGACGCGTTTCCATGCCGATCGCGCGCGCTGGCTGTTCACGCTGCTGTATCTCGGCGGGCTGCGCATCACCGAAGCGGCCGACACGACGATGGGCCAGTTCTTCTGCCGGGGCGACGCCGACGGGCGCGACCGCTGGTGGCTCGACGTGACGGGCAAAGGCGGCCGGCAGCGGCTCGTGCCGGCCACCGACGAAATGATGGCCGAGCTGTCGCGCTACCGCTGCGCGCACGGCCTGCCCGCCTTGCCGATCGACGGCGAGCCCACGCCG
>NZ_JAAGPG010000621.1:0-240 GCF_017104665.1 Burkholderia sp. Se-20378
TCTCATTAAAAAAAAAAAAAAAAAAAACTAATCCTCCGCACTCCCGCTCTCACCCCACTAACCTGACCCGCCCATACAACCCCCACCTTTCATCACTCCTCTCCCCCCTCCTCCCCCCCCACCCTGACACCTTATCACATCCCTTTACCCCTACTCCACCCACTCCCTTTCCCGTCCTCACCTGTCCTCCTACCCTCCTTCCTCCCACCCCCATACAACTCACCACCCCTACAACTCTCC
>NZ_JAAGPG010000622.1:0-4289 GCF_017104665.1 Burkholderia sp. Se-20378
TTGCCGGCAGCGGCTGATGATGGTCGGCAGCAGGCGGTCGATGCGCGCCGATACGAGCAGGAACACAACGCCGGACGGCGGTTCCTCCAGCGTTTTCAGCAGCGCGTTCGACGCGGCGACGTTGAGCGCCTCGGCCGGATACAGCACGACGACGCGCGCGCCGCCGCGATGCGAACCGACCCCGCAGAAGTCGAGCAGCGCGCGCACCTGCTCGATCTTGATTTCCTTGCTCGGCGCCCGCGTCTTCTTGCCGCCTTCGTCCGCGTCGGCCGCCTTCGCGTCGTCCGCGGCGCCCGGCGCCTCGCCCGCCAGCGCCTCGGGCAGCACGATCCGGTAGTCCGGATGGTTGCCCTGCGAGAACCAGGTGCAGGCCGCGCAGGTGCCGCACGGCTCGCCGTTCGGCTGCGGCGATTCACACAGGAAGCCCTGCGCGAGATGCTGCGCGAACTGCAACTTGCCGATCCCGGCCTGACCGTGCAGCAACAGCGCGTGCGGCCATTGCGCACGCAGTTGCTGCAGGCGGTTCCAGTCGTCGGTCTGCCACGGATAGATCATGTGGTGCGTTCCTTGCGAATTACAGCGCGGCGAGCACGCGTTCGAGCTGCTGGCGGATCTCGGGAATCGTCTGCGTCGCATCGACGATCGCGAAGCGGTGCGGCGCCTCTTCCGCGCGTCGCAGGTATTCGCTGCGCGTGCGCGAGAAGAACGCGTCGGACTCGCTCTCGAACTTGTCGGGCATGCGCGCGGCGCCGCGACGCTCGCTCGCGACTTGCGGTGCGACGTCGAACAGCACCGTCAGGTCGGGCTGGAAACCGCCCTGCACCCAGCGCTCGAGCGTCTCGAGCTTGTCGCGCGGCAGCCCGCGGCCACCGCCCTGGTACGCGAACGTCGCGTCGGTGAAGCGATCGGACACGACCCAGTCGCCGCGCGCGAGCGCCGGCTCGATCACGAGCGCGAGATGCTCGCGGCGCGCGGCGAACATCAGCAGCGCTTCCGTCTCGAGATCCATCGGCTGGTTCAGCAGGATCTCGCGCAGTTTCTCGCCGAGCTGCGTGCCGCCCGGCTCGCGGGTGACGACGACCTGCCGGCCGGCCGCGGCCAGCTTGCCCTGGAGGCGTTCGCAGAACCATTGCAGGTGGGTGGTCTTCCCCGCCCCGTCGATGCCTTCGAACGTGATGAATTTACCGCTCGCCATTATTGACCTCGTATGTATTTATCCACGGCCTTGTTGTGGTCGCCGAGCGTGTCCGAGAACACGCTCGTGCCATCGCCTTTCGCGACGAAATAAAGCGCGCTCGTCTGTGCCGGATTGATCGCCGCCTGCAGCGCGGCCACGCCCGGCAACGCGATCGGCGTCGGCGGCAGCCCGCGTCGGGTGTAGGTATTGTAAGGAGTGTCGGCCTGCAGGTCGCGCTTGCGCAGGCGGCCGTCGTACGCATCGCCGAGCCCGTAGATCACCGACGGATCGGTCTGCAGCGGCATGCCGATGCGCAGCCGGTTCGCGAACACGGCCGCGACGAACGCGCGATCGGCCGCGTGGCCCGTTTCCTTTTCGACGATCGACGCGATCGTCAGCGCTTCGTAAGGTGTCTTGTACGGCAGGCCCGGCACGCGCGCGGCCCAGGCCTCGTCAAGACGCGTCTGCATCAGATGGTACGCGCGCCGGTAGATGTTCAGGTCGCTCGTACCCTTGTCGAACAGATAGGTATCGGGGAAGAACAGCCCCTCGCCGCTGCCGCGCTGCACCGCGTTGTCCGATGCGCCGATCGCGCGCAGCAGCTCGGCGTCGCTCATGCCGGCCGTCGAGTGCGCAAGATCGGGGTTCGAGTCGAGTTCCGCGCGCATCCGCTTGAAGGTCCAGCCTTCGATGACCGTCGCGACGTACTCGTTCACGTCGCCGCGCGCGATCTTCTGCAGTACCTCGTAAGGCGTGATACCGGTCTTGAATTCGTAGTTGCCGGACTTGAGCCGGCTCGACAGCCCGAGCACGCGCGTCATCGCGACGAAGCCGAGCGGCTCCACCGGCACGCCGCCGCGCTTCAGCTGCAGCGCAACGCTCTTCACGCTGCTGCGCGGCTTGATCGTGACGTCGAGCGATGCGGAACCCAGCAGCAGTGGCCGGGTTGCCCAGTAATATCCGCCGCCCGCGCCGGCAGCGGCCACAACGACGGCCAGCGCCACGATCGTCGCGGCGCATTTCTTCAGTAGGGACATGGAAACGTGACTCAGGTAAGACCCATATAATACTTGCTCGCCTCCGTCAAAGTCAGGGTTGACTGTTCCCTCATTCCATGAGCACACCGTTCGCTTCACCGGCAGTCCAGGCCGCACCCGCCTCGCTCCCCGTTTTCCCCCGCCCGTCCGCCGCCGATTTCGATGCGCCGGGCGCCTGCATGCCGCTGCCGCAGTTCGGCGTGATCGACGTGGCCGGCGATGATGCCGCGACGTTCCTGCACAGCCAGCTCACCAACGACATCGAACATCTCGACGCCGCGACTGCGCGGCTGTCCGGCTATTGCTCGCCGAAGGGGCGCCTCCTCGGCTCGTTCCTCACGTGGCGCGCCGGCCACGGCGTGCGCCTGCTGGTGTCGAAGGACGTGCAGCCGGCCGTGCAGAAGCGGCTGTCGATGTTCGTGCTGCGTGCCAAAGCGAAGCTGACGGATGCGAGCGACACGCTCGCGGTGGTCGGTTTCGCGGGCGACGTGCGCGACGCGCTGTCGGGCATCTTCGATGCACTGCCGGACGGCGTGCACGTGAAGGTCGACGGCCCCGCCGGCACGCTGATCCGCGTGCCCGATGCAGCCGGCCGCAAGCGCTATCTGTGGATCGGCCCGCGCGCGGAAGTCGATGCGCGCATCGCCGCGCTCGGCAGTTCGCTGCCGGTCGTGTCGCCGGCCGTATGGGACTGGCTCGACATCCGCGCGGGCGAACCGCGCATCACGCAGCCTGCCGTCGAACAGTTCGTGCCGCAGATGGTCAACTTCGACGTGATCGGCGCCGTTAACTTTCGCAAGGGGTGCTACCCGGGCCAGGAAATCGTTGCGCGCAGCCAGTACCGCGGCACGATCAAGCGCCGCACCGCGCTCGCGCACGTCGCCGGCGAGACCGATACCGTGCATGCCGGCGTCGAGCTGTTCCACAGCGACGATCCCGGCCAGCCGTGCGGGATGATCGTCAACGCGGCGGCCGCGCCCGCGGGCGGTGTCGACGCGCTCGTCGAGATCAAGCTCGCCGCGCTCGACAATGGCACGGTGCACCTCGGTTCGGCCGACGGCCCGGTGCTCGCGTTCGATACGCTGCCGTACGCCTGGCCGACGGAAGCGTGATGCACTGACAACCCGTTCGCGCGCCGGCTCGCGAGTCGCAGCCGGCGCCCGATGTTTCCTGCGAGAGATTCGCCCGATGTGTCTGATTGCCTTCGACTGGCAGCCCGATGCCGCCGCCGGTCCCGTCTTTACCCTCACCGCCAACCGCGATGAGTTCTTTCGTCGGACCAGCGCGCCGCTCTCGTGGTGGGAAGATGTACCGGGCGTGCTGGCCGGCCGCGATCTCGAAGCGGGCGGCACGTGGCTCGGCGTATCGCGCGACGGCCGTTTCGCCGCGCTGACGAACTACCGCGCACCGTTCGACATCCGCGCCGGTGCGCCGACCCGCGGCAAGCTCGTGTCCGATTTCCTCGGCGGGCCGTCCGTCGCGCCGCTCGACTACCTGAGGCAGTTGGCCGAGCATGCGGCCGTCTACAACGGCTTCAACCTGCTCGTAGGCGACTGGCGGCGGCGTGAACTCGCGTGGTTCTGCAATCGCGCGCCCGAGGGCGAAAGCGTTGTCGCCGCGCCCGTCGCGATCGCGCCCGGCGTGCATGCGCTGTCGAATGCGCGGCTCGATACACCCTGGCCGAAAGTGGTGCGCAAGCGCGCGGAACTCGGCACGCTGCTCACCGACAATCCGACCCCGTCGCTCGACGAGCTGATCGCGCTGATGCGCGACCCGCATGTCGCGGACGACGACGCATTGCCGCACACGGGTATTCCGATCGAGCGCGAGCGTGCGCTGTCGGCCGCATTCATCGAGACCCCCGAATACGGCACGCGCGGCACGACCGCGCTGCGCGTCACGATGAAGGAAGGCGTGCGGCTGACGGTCGAGATCAAGGAACGCTGCGACGACGACGGTTCGCACCGCACCGTCCGCCCGGGCACGTTCGAGCGTGCGTTCACGTTCGACCTCGACGCGACGCCGCCGCGCTGAGCACGCGAGCGGGCGCCGCGCTACGGCGCGCGCGCCATCTC
>NZ_JAAGPG010000623.1:0-4612 GCF_017104665.1 Burkholderia sp. Se-20378
CTCCCGCGATCTACCCGCTTGCCACCACTCTTCGCCGCCACGACGCTCTTCCGACTCCGGGCCGGCGGTGCGGCTTCCGGCCTTGCCGCCGCATTCGGGGCCGAGGCGGCGACCGCGGGCGCGAGCCACTGCGCGGCTTCGAAGCCCGTGTTCGCGCCGCAGTACGGCGTCGACAGCCCATTCGTGAACAGGCGCACTTCCTCGCCGACCTGACGCGCGAAATCGGCCTGCGAGTAGGTGTCGGCGACGTCCCACACGCGCAGCGCCGTCTGCGGCACGTCGAATACTTCGGCGATGCCGTCGGCGATCGTGCGCGGCAGCGCGTACGGATCGCGTTCCGCGATCACGCGTGCGGTCCAGCGGCTGAACTTCGCGGACAGGCTGTCGTTCTCGTGGCCGTAGCGCACGAGTTCGGCGAGCCGGCGCTCGAGATGCTTGTTCTTGTCGCGCAGCATCTCCATCTGCCGCTCCTGCAGCGAGATCGCGGCCTTGCCGTGCGGGTTCGCGAGGCGGATCGTCGCGAGCAGTTCGGCGTGCTGCGCGAAGAATTCGGGATTGGCGAGCAGGTAGTCGGCGACTTCGCGATCGTTCATGTGGCTGGAGCGTTCAGTTATCAAGGACGTTGCGGGGTCAGGCGGGCAGGTCGATCTCGCCTTCGAACACGGTCGTGGCGGGGCCGGCCATCATCAGCGCGGCGGCTTCGTCGCGCGCGCCGTCCCAGCTGATCGTCAGCGTGCCGCCGTGCGTGTGCACGGTCACGGGCGAATCGAGCAGGCCGCGCCGGATGCCGGCCGCGACCGCCGCGCACGCGCCGGTGCCGCACGCGAGCGTCTCGCCCGCCGCGCGTTCGTACACGCGCAGCTTCACTTCGCTGCGCGACACGAGCTGCATGAAGCCGGCGTTCACGCGCTCCGGGAAGCGCGCGTGGTGCTCGATCAGCGGGCCTTCTTCGAGCACCGGATACGCCTCGGTGTCGTCGACGACCTGCACCGCGTGCGGGTTGCCCATCGTCACCGTCGAGATCCAGCGCGTCGCGCCGCCGACGTCGAGCGGCCACAGCGTGTCGTGGCCTTCGGTGCGGCCGTCGAGGCCTGCTGCATCGAACGGCACTTGTGCCGGCGTGAACACGGGCGCACCCATGTCGACGACGACTTCGCCGTTGTCCTGCATCGTCAGCGTGATCAGGCCCTTCATCACCTGCACGCGCACGCTGCGCTTGTCGGTCAGGCCGCGGTCGCTGACGAATTTCACGAAGCAGCGTGCGCCGTTGCCGCAGTGTTCGACCTCGCCGCCGTCGCAATTGAAGATCCGGTACTTGAAATCCACGCCGTCGACGGTCGGTTTTTCGACGAGCAGCAGCTGGTCGGCGCCGATGCCGAAGTGACGATTGGCGAGCGCACGCACCTGCGCTTCGGTGAGCGGCGGCAACGCGCGCGAATAGCCGTCGAGCACGACGAAGTCGTTGCCCGCGCCGTGCATCTTGGTGAACGAGAGTTTCACTGGGTCCGGATTTCCATGGCGAACAAGGCGGTCAGCGCGGCGCGCGCGACGCCGCGCCATGCCGGGCGGCCTCGTTCGTCGTGCTGATCTCAACCGCAAATGATACATGCAGCCGACAGGGGCGTCCTGCGCGGGCGGGGGCATGAGAGGGATGGCGAGGATGGCGAAGGCATGGAGTGAATCGAGCGAGCACTTTCGTACGAGTCAAATTAACCGGGCAACCGAACGAATCGCATAGTTTGGTCGCACGAAAACGGCTCCGCGACCTGGTCAGGAAAGCCATGACTCACATCTTCAATCCACCTCATCCTGGTGAAGCCCTGCGCGATGACGTGCTGCCGGCGTTCGGCCTTACCGTCACCGAGGCCGCCGCTCGGCTTGGCGTATCGCGTGCCGCGCCGTTGCGGATCCTGCACGGCCATGCCGGCATCTCGCCGGAAATGGCGCTGCGTCTCGAAGCGTGGCTCGGGGAGGACAACGGCGGGCGTGCCGACCCATGGCTCGCGCAGCAGGTCGGGTTCGATTCGTGGCGGGCGCGCGCACAAAGCGTGCAGAAGGTGTAGAGAGGAGTGCGGGCGCGCACATGAAGGCGCGCCCGCGGATTGCGAGGGTCAGTACAGGCTCGGCTCGCCGTTCGGGCGCGTCTTGAAGCGCTTGTGGACCCAATAATATTGCTCGGGCATCAGCGGGATCTGTTCCTCGAGGAATTCGTTCATCCGTCGCGCGTCGAGATCGTCGTCGCCGGTCGGGTACTGATCCCACGGCTTGAATACCTTCAGACGGTAGCCCTTGTAGTTCGGCAGCACCTCGCCGATGAACGGCACGACCTGCGCACGGCCGGTCTTCGCGAGCCGGCCGACCGCCGTCAGCGTGCAGGCGGGCACGCCGAAGAACGGGACGAACGTCGAATTGCGCAGCCCGTAGTCCATGTCGGCGCCGAGCATCACCGGCTTGCGGTCGCGCAGCCAGCGCAGCACGACGCGCGCGCTGTCCGCGCGGCCGACCATCTCGGCGTCGAAACGCCCACGTGCCTTCTTTGCCTCTTCTTCGAGCACCGCGTTCGAGAACGGCTGGTAGAGCGACCCGCAGCGGCGGTGCAGCGAACGATTCAGCCAGATCGAGCCGGCCTCGATGCCGACGAAATGCAGGCCGAGGAACAGCGTCGGCGGCAGGTTCGGATCGTCGAGGTCGACCGCGCTGTCGACCTGGATCAGCTTCGCGAGCTTTTTCTCCGAGCCGAACCATTGCACGCTGCGTTCGACGTAGCTGCGGATCGCATGGCGGAAGTGTTGCCCGGCGATTTCCTCGCGATGTTCGTCGCTCCAATCAGGGAAGCAGAGTTTCAGATTGGTGTGTACGATGCGCTTTCGCCGGCTGGGGATCTTGTAGAGCAGCCAGCCGAGACCATCGCCGAACCGTGCGGTCAGGCCGTACGGCAATAGGGCGAGCAGTTTCAGCAAGCCAATGGCGAGGTGCGTGGCTAGACGACCTAGCATGCGAAACCTCCGTGGGACCGGCTGGCCGGCGCTTTGCGAACAGGGTGGTGAAACAGCGGAAGATGCAGCACGGGCGGCGCTCTGTGACAATTCAGGAAAGCCGCTATAATACGGGCTTCGCCGAGTTAACTGACAACTTGCGGGGCGAAGCCGGTTAGCGTTACACGCGCTGCCCGGTCCTGGTAATCCGCTAAAGCGTCGCCGCTTCAGGCCCAACGAAGCTGGCTACGTGAAACCAACCGTAACCACACAGGAGCCTGAAAAAGTGGCAAACGATTACCTCTTCACGTCCGAATCCGTCTCTGAAGGCCATCCGGACAAAGTCGCGGACCAAATCTCGGACGCGATCCTCGACGCCATCCTCGAGCAAGACAAGTATTCCCGCGTTGCGGCGGAAACGCTGTGCAACACGGGTCTCGTCGTCCTGGCCGGTGAAATCACCACGACGGCCAACATCGACTACATCCAGATCGCGCGCGACACGATCAAGCGCATCGGCTACGACAACACCGACTACGGCATCGACTACAAGGGTTGCGCCGTGCTCGTTGCGTACGACAAGCAGTCGCCGGACATCGCCCAGGGCGTCGATCGTGCACACGACGACAACCTCGACCAGGGCGCGGGCGACCAGGGTCTGATGTTCGGTTACGCGTGCGATGAAACGCCGGAACTGATGCCGCTGCCGATCTATCTGTCGCACCGCCTCGTCGAGCGTCAGGCCAGCCTGCGCCGCGACGGCCGCCTGCAATGGCTGCGCCCGGACGCGAAGTCGCAGGTGACGGTCCGCTACGTCGACGGCAAGCCGCATTCGATCGACACCGTCGTGCTGTCGACGCAGCACGCACCGGACATCGAGCTGCCGGCGCTGCGTGAAGCCGTGATCGAGGAAATCATCAAGCCGACGCTGCCGGCCGACCTGATCAAGGGCGACATCAAGTTCCTGGTGAACCCGACCGGCCGGTTCGTGATCGGCGGCCCGCAGGGCGATTGCGGCCTGACCGGCCGCAAGATCATCGTCGACACGTACGGTGGTGCCGCACCGCACGGCGGCGGCGCGTTCTCGGGCAAGGATCCGTCGAAGGTCGACCGTTCGGCTGCATACGCAGGCCGCTACGTCGCGAAGAACATCGTCGCCGCCGGCCTCGCGTCGCGCGCGCTGATCCAGGTGTCGTACGCGATCGGCGTTGCCGAGCCGACCTCGGTGATGGTCAATACGTTCGGCACGGGCCGCGTGTCGGATGCGGTGATCACGAAGCTCGTGCGCGAGCATTTCGACCTGCGTCCGAAGGGCATCATCAAGATGCTCGACCTGCTGCGCCCGATCTACGAGAAGACCGCTGCTTACGGCCACTTCGGCCGCGAAGAGCCGGAATTCTCGTGGGAAGCGACCGACAAGGCGCTCGCCCTGGCCGAAGCGGCCGGCGTCGAGCCGACGGCACGCGTCGCGTAAGCGTCGCTCGCCTCAAATGAAAAACCCCGGCAAAGCCGGGGTTTTTTTATGGGTTCCGATCGCCGGGGCAATCGGACCAGCGGGCCACGGCGCGACGGCGATCGTCGCGCGCGGTGCCCGCCGGCGTGCGCTCAGCGCGCGCCGAACCCGAACCAGCCGTTGC
>NZ_JAAGPG010000624.1:0-4401 GCF_017104665.1 Burkholderia sp. Se-20378
CGTCGGCGCGCGGCGTCGCGAGCGTGCTCGTGACGGGTGACAACCGCGGCAGCGCGGCCGCCGTCGCGGCTTCGCTCGGCATCGACGAGGTGCATGCGCAGGTGCTGCCCGACGACAAGGCGCGCGTCGTCGCCGAGCTGAAGCGCACGCACGGCGGGATCGTCGCAATGGTCGGCGACGGGATCAACGATGCGCCGGCGCTCGCCGCGGCCGATGTCGGCATCGCGATGGCGACCGGCACGGACGTCGCGATGCACACGGCCGGCATCACGCTGATGCGCGGCGACCCGGCGCTCGTCGCCGACGCGATCGACATCTCCCGACGCACGTACCGGAAGATCCAGCAGAACCTGTTCTGGGCGTTCGTCTACAACCTGGTCGGCGTGCCGCTCGCGGCGCTCGGCTGGCTGAACCCGGTAATCGCGGGTGCGGCGATGGCGTTTTCCAGCGTCAGCGTCGTGACCAACGCGCTGCTGTTGCGGAGATGGAAGGGGCGCGCGCGGTGACGTGCGCCGGTGACGTGCGCCGGTGACGTGCGCCGGTGACGTGCGCCGGTGACGTGCGCCGGTGACGTGCGCCGGTGACGTGCGCCGAACGGCCTGATGGCCGTTCGGCGCTTTCGGCAGGCGGGGAAGCGGGGAAGTCAGCCGGAGTCGGCCAATCGCGGCGAGTCGAATCGCCAGCGCATGACGACGCGGCGCCGGCCGGTGGATTCAGTCCGAAATGACTGGCTTGATCAAGGTCGTCGTGATCGGCGCGAAGCCGCACGCACGATACAGCGCGCGGGCCGCCGCGTTGTGATTGAACACCGACAGCCCGATCTCGGTTACGCCGTACTGGCGTGCCTCGGCATCAAGTGCCTCGAGCGTACGCGTGGCCCAACCCTGGCGGCGCCGGGACGGGGCGATGTCGAGGTCGTAGATGAACAGCGTGCGGTTCGGCCCTTCGGGCACGATCGCGTACCAGAGGTCACCCACCGCGTCGCCGCTGGCGCCGTCGATGAGCACGACGAGGGTCTGGCCGGAGGTACGCAGGCCGTCCGGCAGCAGCGTGTCGAAACAGGCGCGCGCCCGGCTGGCCGCGTCTTCGATAGCATTTTGTCCGGATGAAACGAGATCGCTCGCGTAGCCGTCGATGGCTCGCGTGCGGTACGCATGGAATTCGCTGGCCGTCATCGGCCGCATCTGCAGCATGGCCCGGTCACCGTGAACGGAATCGGACTTCCAGTGTAGCGGGACGGTCGCGCCGACGCGCGATGTGGCGGCGGAAAGCGGGCAGGCAGGTACGGCAAGCGCCGCGCTGACAGCGAATCAGCGAATCAGCGAATCAGCGAATCAGCGAATCAGCGAATCAGCGAATCAGCGACGGTACAGGACGATCGGCACGAGGTGCGCACGGCGCACGCGCTCGGCTTCGGCACGACGCGCAGCGTACGAGTATTCGGCGTCGAGCGGCAGGTGCGGAGACACGAAAAGGTCGTCGATCTTTTGCAGCAGGGCGAGGATGAAGCTCATGTGAGACTCCTGACAGATGTGGCTAGGGTTTTCCCTTAGATGGACTCCATTCTAAGGGTTTTCCCTGAACTCTGCCAGCGCACCGCATCGATTTGACGCATGCGCACGACGGCCGATCACCGGTACAAACCGGCGATCCTTGCTCCGTCGGGCTCCCAGGATAGGGTCGAAACGATTAACGCGTGCGGCGGGCACGCTTCGCGACAGCCGCCTCGCGATTCGCGTTGCGCTGCAGCCGGTCGACTTGCGACAGAAGCGCTTCGTGATGCTCCTCGAGCGTCATCAGCGTTGCCTGCTGCGTCGACAGATCGGCCGCGAGGCGATCGATCCGCTGCTGCTTCGTGGCCACGTCCTGCTTCAGGTGCGCGATCTGCCGCGTCTGCATCACCAGCGCGACGAGCCCGGCCAGCACGACGATGGCCAACGCCAGCAGCAAGCGGTTGACGCGGCGCATCTCGCGATCGGCCGTGTGCGTCAGGCCATCCACGTCGGCCTGCAGTGCGGCGAGCCGGTCGGTCAGCGGGCGCAGATGCGTATCCGGATCGAAGGCCGGCGCGGCCGGTTGCGTGCGCTCCGCCGACGGCTTCGTGACAAACGACGCAGCGGACGCCATCGGCTGCGTGACGGGGGATACGGCGGCGGCCTGCGGCGCGGCGTCATGGGTGTTCGCCGTGTTCGCCGTGTTCGCGGTAATCACCGGCTTGGCCGCCTGCGGCTCGACCGTCGTCACCAGGTCCGGCGTCGTGCTCACCCCGGCCGCCTCCAGCGCCGCGTCAACGCTCGTCACGACCGGCGCGGATTGCTCCGTTGTCGCGTCGCCTGCACTGGCAGTCGCCCGGCGCTTGCCGCCCGACGACGCACGGCGTTCCTTCACGGCGTCACCGGAGGATCGCCCTTCACGGGATTTGACGGCGGCGGCAGCAGCAACAACAACACCTGCCTTCTCGACTTCACCGCCAACCGCCCGAGATTCGGTCGCCTTCGCCGCAGCACCATCGGTTGCTTGCAGCTTGGTCGCCACCGTTCCGTCGCCCTCTTCCGCAGGCACGTCGGCGGCCTTCGTTGCAACGTCACCGGCCAGGGGAATATCGACCGCCTGCATCGCAGCCACGCCAGAAGCCGGCGCGACGTCGACGTTTGCAACACCCCCGCCTTCAGGCGCCGAAACACCGTGTGCCAACGTCGCAACTTCCGGCGTCACAGCGCCTTCCGCTGCTTCCACATGTCCTGCCGTGGCCACACCTTCCGGCGCACTGAACCCGTCCAGCGCGGCCTGCCGCCCGGAAGCCACGTCGTCCGCGACATCGACTGCCGCATCGCCTGGCGCGCCCGCTTCGTCGCGCGCCGCAGCCGGCACGCGCTCACCCGGCTCGAGCACCGGATCGCCGAACAGGTCGAGCGTCCGCTCATCCCGCGACGCGTCGCCGGCCGGCGCACTGCCGGACCGCACCGCCGCCCTTGCGGACGTATTGCCCGCGGCAGCAGCCGAGCGCTGGCGCGAACGGGTCGATGAACGATTGGAACGGGAACGGGAGCGAGGCGAGGAAACGGATTCGGTCATGGAAATCGGATGGCGGGGCCCGCTGGCGCGGAACCGGATGTCGAACGGAATCTGGTCGGCCATTGTCGCATGCCCCGCCGCCGATTCAGCCTATTCGTCGCCCGACAGCCCGTTGCCCTCTTCGAAACGCGTGACGCCCTTCAGCGCACGCAGCTTGTCGCAGATCGCCTGGTATTCGAGTTCCGACACCCGCGCGAGCGCGATGCGCACCTCGTCGTGCTCGCCCGTGTCGTCGGCGCGCTGCACGATGAACTGCTTCACACGCGCACTGTCCGGGCCGAGCGCCGCGTGCAGCGAATCGAAGTTCAGCGCACCGCTCACGACCGTCAGCGCGAGCTGGCGCCGCTGGCGCACCGTGAAGTAGCGCCGCTCCAGCGGCTTGATGCCGGCCAGGATGATCAGGATGATGATCGTCGCCGAAATCGACGCGACGTAGAGCCCGCCGCCCACCGCGAGGCCGATCGCGGCGACCGACCACAGGCTCGCCGCGGTCGTCAGCCCGCGCACGATCTCGCCGCGCAGCAGGATCGAGCCCGCGCCGAGGAAGCCGATGCCCGACACGACCTGCGCGGCGATCCGCGACGGATCGAGCACGATGTGCTCATTGCTGCCGAGCACATCGGCGAACCCGAACGCCGACACGATCATGATCAGCGTCGAACCGACACAGACGAGCATGTGCGTGCGCAGGCCGGCCGCCCACGACAGGCGCTCGCGCTCGAAGCCGATGACACTGCCCAGCGCCGCCGCGAGGACGAGCCGCATCACGAGTTCCAGGTTGCTCAGCATGCGATTTATCTCCTTTTTTGGTGCCGGCCGTGCGGAATGTTTTATCCTTGGCCCCGGCCGCGCCGATCCTCCGGGCCGCGCCGACACGTTTCGAAACCAGCGCTCAACCCCGTCATGTCCGTTTCCGACTCCGCTTCCGCCCAGGCCGCCCAGCTGCGCCACCACTTCGCGCACGTCGTCTTGCCGATCTGGCGGGGTTCAGGGTTCGACCAGACATTACAGCTGCCGTTCGAAGCCGTCGATCCGGCCACCCACGCGCCGCTGCCCGTGACCCGTTATCGCGCAATGGCCTGCGCACGGCAACTGTTCGTGTTCGCGCAGGCCGGCGACACCGCGCACGCGGCCACGCTGTTCGACGCGCTGGGCCGGCGCTTTCGCGACCCGCACCACGGCGGCTGGAACTACAGCGTGGACGCACAGGGCGCACCGCTCGACACGACCAAGGATCTCTACACGCATGCGTTCATCGTGTTCGCGTGCGCCGCGTGGTATGCGGCGTCGGGCGACGCCGCCGCGCGCCAGGCGGCCGCGGAGACC
>NZ_JAAGPG010000625.1:0-4476 GCF_017104665.1 Burkholderia sp. Se-20378
TGACCGGGCGCGCGCGCTCGACCAGCTCGAACCGTGGCTCGTCGCCGGCCTGCCCGGCGACGCATCGCGCCGCGGCCGGCCGCGCATCTTCCTGCCGGCGCACGATTTCGCGCAGTACTGGCGGTTTCGCGTGCGGCCTGACTTCACGAACTACATCACCAAGATGGATCGCAACGAGGAATCCGGCGTCGACACGCCCGTGATGACCGACCTGTGCGGCTTCCGCATCGCCGGCATCAGCCGCGTGGCCGTCGCGAGCGCGACGTCGACGATGACGGGCGACGCCGACCAGGCGCCCACCGTCTACTTCGCCGTGTCGGTGCAGGCGCCGCGCCACGGTGCGCAGCTGATCCGCCGCGTGATGCTCGACGATCAGCTGCACAACGTCGACCAGTGGAGCAAGTTCGGCCCGATCTGGGCGCCGGCGCCGTTCAAGCGGATGGTGAACATCCTCGAGCGCGGCGCCGACCTCGGCGCGCGCCGCGCCGCGAACTTCGTCGGGCTCGCGTGGCGCGACGGGCGGCTGATCGTCAACGAAGGCCCCGACTGCTACTTCACCGAAGCGGACAAGCAGTGCCCGTATCACAACCTCACGTTCCCGGACGGCCCGGTGAGCGACGCGCGCCGCGTGATCGCCGCCTACCAGACGACGTTCCGGCAGAACGCCGCGACGATCCCGCTCGTGTGGGCGCTCGGCGGCCACCTGAAGGCGCTGCTCGGCTTCTGGCCGCATCTGACGATCCAGGCGAACAAGGGCGCGGGCAAGTCGACGCTCATCAAGCGGCTCGAACGCTCGCTCGCATTCACGATGTTCTCGGGGCAGTCGCTGCAGACCGAATTCCGGTTGCTGACCAGCATCAGTCACACGAGCCACCCGGTGGGCTGGGAAGAACTGTCGGCACGGCGGCAGGACGTGATCGACAAGGCGGTCGGGCTGCTGCAGGAGAACTACCAGTACACGGTAACGCGGCGCGGCACCGACATGACCGAATACCTGCTGTGCGCGCCGGTGATGCTCGCCGGCGAGGACGTGCCGGTGCGCAGCCTGCTCGGCAAGCTCGTGCGCACGACGCTGACCGGCAAGCGCGGGCCGCTGCTGCCCGACGACCTGCCGCGCTTCCCGGTCCGGCAATGGCTCGAGTTCCTGACCGGGCTCGACCGGCGCACCGCGCTCGACCAGTACGCGACGCTGCGCGACAAGGCGCTCGCCGGCTGCCGCGCGAGCGGCGAGGACGACGGCGCGCGGCGCATGGCCGGCAACTACGCGGCCATCGGGCTCGCGTGGCGCTACCTGTGCGAATTCGCCGGCATGGACCCGAGCGAAGGCGATTTCCCGCGCGACCTGATCGCCGAGATGAACGGTCACGTCGCCGAAACCAGCGCCGACCGCGAGCCGTGGGTCTGGATCATGGAAACGGTGCTGTCGGAAATCGACGGCGGCAACTACAAGCATCCGTACACCTTCGACACCGTCGACGGCGAATTCTGCCTGCTGCTGCGCACCGGGCACGTGATGGATCACCTCGCGCACACGAGCGCGCTGCGCGACAAGTGGAACGGCCTGCCGGTGAAGTCCGACCGCGTGTTCAAGGCGCAGCTCAAGCACGCCGGCGTCGTGGTCGGCGAGAAGGAGGTCGAGCGCCGCATCTACATGCGCCGCGTGCCGTACCTGACGCCGGTGTCGCTCGAGCGTCTGGCCGCATTCGGCCTGCACGTGTCGGTACGCGAGGACCTGGCGACCGATGCGCTGCAAGGCGGCCGAGCATGAGCCGCGCCCTGTACGACCTGTCACCACGCGGCGGCGCCCGTCGGGGGCCGGCAGGCAGCGCACGCGAGTCGTGGTTATCGCGTGTGCCGGCTCGCAAGTCCTTGATTCCTGAAGGAACTGCCGCCTTGTATCGCGCCGGGTTCGCCACGTGTCATGCCGCTTTTGCCATGAGTCCGGTTGGCGCGCCGGCGGCAGTCCCTTCTTCTTTCTCTCTCTTCAACTCATTGAAGAAAAAGAAGAAAAAGAACCGGGAAGCCCTTGCGACCCACCGCCATCGCGCACCACGAGTCGGGGCCGCACTGCCATCGGTCGCCGGCGATGCAGCGATTTCGCGCCACGGGTTCCGCGCGGCCGCCACGCCTGAATGATGGCAACCGATGGCCAACAAAACGCTTGAACATCAACGTGTTATGCACTCTTCACACGCAAACCACCACTCCACGAGTTGCGCTGCGTGCCCGCCCGGCGCGCGGCCTGCCGACAGCCCGAATCCGGCCACCGTCGACCTGGCGGGCGCCGCGGCCCTGCTCGGCGCCCACCCCGAAACGGTGCGCCTGAAGGCCCGGGCCGGCGCGCTGCCCGGCCGCAAGGTCGGCAAGCGCTGGATCTTTTCCGTCGCCGCCCTGCAGCGCTACCTCGCCGGCGAATGGCTTCCGCCCGTCGCC
Source organism: Burkholderia sp. Se-20378 (assembly GCF_017104665.1). NCBI lineage: Bacteria > Pseudomonadati > Pseudomonadota > Betaproteobacteria > Burkholderiales > Burkholderiaceae > Burkholderia > Burkholderia sp. Se-20378. Next base: position 2,434 of record NZ_JAAGPG010000625.1, read on the forward strand.
CAGAACGATCAGCAACAGGAAACCCGCCCATGTCGCTCTACAAACGCAAAACCAGCCCGAACTGGCAATACAAGCTGTACCCCCCTGGCGGCGGAACGCCGATACAGGGAAGCACTGGCACCCGCGACAAAGCCCAGGCCCAGGAATTCCACGACCGGCTGAAGGTCGACCTGTGGAACCAGGCACGGCTCGGCACGAAGCCGCGCCATTCGTGGAACGACGCCGTCGTGCGCTACGTCGGCGAACGCGCGAGCCTCGCCAGCCTGGAAACGTCGAAGATTCACCTGCGCTGGCTCGACCGGCACCTGTCCGGCGTCGCGCTCGCCGACATCGACCGGAACCGCGTCGACGCGATCGCGCAGGCCAAGCGCCAGGAACCGCGCACGGTGCGCACCCGGCACGGCGTCGTCGAGACCGACCGGGCCGTCAGCGACGGCACCGTGCGTCGCGTGATCGGCGTGCTGAAGTCGGTGTTGAATGCGGCGGTGGAATGGGAATGGCTGGAGCGCGCGCCGGTCACGAAACGCGCGAAGATCGTCTCGAAACGCATCCGCTGGCTGACCCCGGCAGAAGCGGAGCGGCTGCTCGCCGAACTGCCCGCGCATCTCGCCGACATGGCGCGCTTCAGTCTCGAGACCGGCCTGCGCCGCGCCAACGTGACGGGGCTGCGCTGGTCGCAAGTCGACCTTGCGCGGCGCGTCGCGTGGATCCACCCGGACCAGGCGAAGGCGCGCAAGGCCATCACGGTGCCGCTTTCGGATACCGCGATCGCGGTGCTGCACCGCCAGCGCGCGAACCCGCGGGCGCCGGAATGCGCGGACAGCGTGTTCACCTATCGCGGCAGGCCGGTCTACCAGACGGCAACGGCCGCATGGGCCAAGGCGCTGCAGCGTGCCGGCCTGAGCGACTTCCGCTGGCACGACCTGCGTCACACCTGGGCGAGCTGGCACGTGCAGCGCGGCACGCCGTTGCAGGTGCTCAAGGAGCTGGGCGGCTGGGAGACGATGGAAATGGTGCAGCGGTACGCGCACCTGTCGGCCGACCACCTCGCGCAGTGGGTCACGCCGCTGACGGCCGAGCCCGTGCCGGTGCCAGCTGCAATTCAGCTGCAACGAGACAGTGCGACGAAGGGAGAAAACCGCTGAGAGCCTTGATAGGCTTGGCGCGCCCGGCTGGGATCGAACCAGCAACCCCTGCCTTCGGAGGGCAGTACTCTATCCATTGAGCTACGGGCGCGTGAGACAGTGAAGCGACCCCAATATACAGGCCGCCCACCATTGGCAAGACGGCAAGGATACCCGGTTTCCCATGAAGCGTCCACCTTGCCCGACGAATCCGCGCGGGGCCGCGCCGCGTGCGGGTAAACACGCGCCATCGCACCGCTCGCCGTGATGTAAACGTTCCGTCTATAATCGACCGGGCTTCATTGGACTGCCATTTGCCGTTGCACCGCGCTCACAATTCCTAATCATGGAGACGAGGCAAGCATGAGCGAAGCACCCCACGAATCTCCGGTCAAAACTCCCGGGCAGCTGATTGCCGTCATCATCGCGTCGTTCGCGATTCCGATCATCCTGATCGTCCTGTTCGCCAACTACGCGAACCATGCGTTCCGTTACGGCGCCGGCACGGACGCGCTATCCGACGAACAGGTTGCCGCACGTGTCGCCCCGCTCGCCCAGGTCGAAGTGAAGGACGCCAACGCGCCCCGCACGTACAAGACCGGCGAGGAAGTCTACAAGGCCGTCTGCGTGACCTGCCACGGCACGGGCGCCGCCGGCGCACCGAAGTTCGGCAACAAGGACGACTGGGCGCCGCGCATCTCGCAAGGCTTCGACACGCTGCTGAAGACGGCGCTGGCCGGCAAGGGCGCGATGCCGCCGCGCGGCGGCACGAGCCCCGACGACGTCAGCGACTATGAAATCGCCCGTGCGATCGTCTACATGGCGAACAACGACGGCGCGAACTTCCCCGAACCGGCCGCGCCGGCCGCCAACGCGGCGCAACCCGCCAGCGGCGCCGCAGCCGCGTCGGGCGGAGCGG
>NZ_JAAGPG010000626.1:0-4301 GCF_017104665.1 Burkholderia sp. Se-20378
CCGTACATGCCGCCGACCACACGCGACGCACGCGTCCGGTCGAGCGCGGCGCCGATGCCGAGCGCACCGAGCCCGCCGCCGACGTTGAACGCGATCTGCACGAGGCCGACATGCTCGCGATCGAGCCCGCGCGCGGCCATCAGCGACGGCAACCAGTTCAGCAGGAAGTACAGGACGATCAGCGTGCAGAAATAGCTGATCCACAGCGCAAGCGTCGAGATCGTGCGGCCGTCGCCGAACAGCGTGCGGGCGACGCTCGTGCGCGCGGCCGACGTGCCGGCAATGTCGAGATACGCGCGCGATTCCGGCAGCAGCATCGCCAGCAGCGGCACGAGCAGCAGCGGCCCCGCGCCGCCGACATAGAAGATGTGCCGCCACTCGGTATCGCCGGCGAGCAGCACGCCGATCAGCGACGCGATCACGCCGCCGAACGGGATGCCGCAGTACATCGCGGCCACCGCGCTGCTGCGCGAGCGCGCGTCGACCGCTTCCGACGACAGCGCGATCAGGTTCGGCATCGCGCCGCCGAGGCCGATGCCGGTCAGCACGCGCACGACGACGAGCATCGCGAAGCTCGACGCCTGCGCAGTAGCGATCGACAGCAGCCCGAACAGCGCGACCGACGCGATCAGCACGCGCTTGCGCCCGATCCGGTCGGCGAGCCGCCCGCCGAGCATCGCGCCCGGCAGCAGCCCGAAGGTGCCCGCGCTGAACGCAATGCCCATCTGCGACACGGTCAGCCCGAATTCGCGCGCCATGCGCGGCGCAGCGACGCCGACCGACTGCAGGTCGAGCCCTTCGAGCAACGCGATTGCGAAGCACAGTGCGAGTGTCGTCGCGACCGCCGGTCTTTCGGCAACGTAGGTGTTCATCGTGTCTCCAATCCTGGTTGTCTTTTCGTCGGCGTGCCTCGCAGGGCCGCTCGCGGCGCGCGCCGCCGCCGGCCAGGGGCGGGCAGGCGCGCAATGAGGTGGTTGAACGGCCACCCTTGTTATCAGGCAGCCTGATTCACTGGCCGTAAAAAAGCCCGCCGGTCGCATCGCCGGCAGGTCGTTACGTGTACCGATGCCTATCGCTAGGTCGATGCGTGAATCACGTCGGGATCACGGCGCGCCGGGTCGTACAGCGCGTCGATCGTTGCCGCGCGATGCTGCTGCACGGCCGCCTGGTTCAGCGAACCCTTGTCGGTCACTTCGCCGAGATCGAGCGACGGCGGCGTGTCCATCAACCGGATGCGCGCGACGAACGTCGATCCGCCGCTCGCATGCCGGTTCAGCGTGGCGAGCCAGGTCTCGAACACCGCGCGCACGGCCGGCGCGCGCAGCACGTCGGCTGCCGATGCATCGGCAGCGAGCGCCGCAAGCGCACGGCACGCGTCGATGCGCGGAAACACGAGCAGGCCGATGTCGTCGCGATTGATCCCGGTCACGACGACGTCCTGCACGTACGGCGCACCGCTCGACACCGCGTTCGCGCGCAGCGGCCCGACGCTGACGAACGTGCCGCTGCTCAGCTTGAAATCCTCGGTCAATCGCCCGTCGAACTGCAGCCCGAATTCCGGCCGCTCCGGATCGGCGAACGTGGCCGCGTCGCCACTGCGGTAATAGCCTTCATCGTCGAACACGTCGCGCGGATCGACCTCCGCATGCCAGTAGCCGCGCATCACGTTCGGCCCCTTGAAGCGCAATTCGAGCTTGCCGCCGCATGGCACGAGCTTCACGTCGCAGCCGGGCGCGGGCAGCCCGATATAGCCGGCGCGCATCAGCGGCCCCGTCGTGAACAGGCACGACGGCGACGTTTCCGTCATGCCGAGCCCGGCCATGATCCGGATGCGCTCGCCGCAATGCGCATCGGTCACGCGGTCGAGCCGGTCCCACGCGGCCTGCGACAGCCCCGCGCCGCCGAAGAAATACAGCTTCACGCGCGAGAAGAACGTGTCGCGCAGCGCGGCGTCGCGTTCGAGCGCGGCGGTCAGTTCTTCCCAGCCCTTCGGCACGTTGAAGTAGATCGTCGGCGCGATCTCGCGCAGGTTGCGCACGGTTTCGTCGAACCGGCCGGGCACCGGGCGGCCGTCGTCGAGATACAGCGTGCCGCCGTTGTACAGCGCGATGCCGAGGTTGTGGCTGCCGCCGAACGTGTGATTCCACGGCAGCCAGTCGACCAGCACCGGCGGCTCGCGCGTCAGCTCGGGCATCGTCTGGCGCAGCATCTGCTGGTTGCTGCACAGCATCCGGTGCGTGGTCGGCACGGCTTTCGGCCGCTTCGTCGAACCGGACGTGAACAGGATCTTCGCGAGATGATCGGGGCCGACCGACGCATGGATCGCGTCGATCGTGCGAGGGACGGTGGCGAGCAAGCGCGAGAGCGGCAAGGCATCATCGCCCGACGCATCCGCATCGCGCGTGACGATCAGCGTCGCGTCGGCCGGCAATGTCGCATCGAGCGCACGTGCAAACGCCGCACGTTCCGCGACGAACACCGCGCCCGGCCGCAGCAACCCGAGCGTGTGGCGCAGCTTGCCGTAGTCGGTCGACACCAGCGAATACGCGGGTGAAATCGGCGCATACGGCACGCCGGCCAGCATCGCCGCGAACATCAGTTGCAGGTGTTCGAGATCGTTGCCGGACAACACCGCGAGCGGGCGGTCGGCCGACAGGCCGAGATCGGCGAGGCCCTGCCCGATCGCGCGGGCACGTTCGAGCATCTGCGCGTAGGTGATCTCGATCCAGCGGCCGTCGTCACCGCGCCGCGCAGCCAGCACGCGGTCGGGGTGGGCTTGCGCGCCGTTCACGAGGCAGTCGGTCAGGCGTGCCGGGTAGGCGCCGAGCGGCTCGCGGGCGCGCAGGTACCACGTGCCGTCGTCCGCGCGGCGGATCTCGGCCGCGCCCACGGCGACCGCCGCGGCGCGATAACGCACGCCGCCCGCGCCGTGTACGACCTCACCCGGAGGCTTCGCTACATTCATCGTGGCCTCGCTCAGATCGGGTAATGACGCGGCACGGTCTGCACCGTGATCCAGCGCAGCTCGGTGAATTCGGCGATCGACGCGCGGCTGCCGAAGCGGCCATAGCCGCTCGCCTTGGTGCCGCCGAACGGCATCTGCGCCTCGTCGTGCACGGTCGGGCCGTTGATGTGGCAGATCCCCGATTCGATCCGCCGTGCGACCGCCATCGCGCGCGCGACATCGCGGCTGAACACGCTCGACGACAGCCCGAACTCGCTGTCGTTCGCGAGCGCGACCGCTTCGTCGTCGCTGTCCGCACGCAGGATCGCGACGACCGGCGCGAACGATTCCTCGCGATACAGCCGCATGTCGCGCGTCACGCCATCGACGATCGCCGGCTGCATCGTCGCACCTTCGACGCGGCAGCCGAGCGGCAGCTGCGCGCCATGCGCACGCGCATCGTCGACGAGCGATGCCGCACGTGCAGCCGCCGCCGCGTCGACCATCGTGCCGAGCGGATGACCAGCCAGCGGATCGCCCGCGACCAGCGTGCGCGCCTTTGCGGCGAGGCGCTCGACGAGCGCATCGGCAAGCGGCCGTGCGACGATCACGCGCTCGGTCGACATGCAGATCTGCCCCTGGTTGAAGAACGCGCCGAACGCGATCGCGTCGACGGCCGCGTCGAGATCGGCATCGTCCAGCACGAGCACGGGCGCCTTGCCGCCGAGTTCGAGCAGCACCGGCTTCAGGTGAGCAGCCGCGTGGCGCGCGATGATGCGCCCGACGTGCGTCGACCCGGTGAAGTTGATGCGTTTCACGTGCGGATGCGCGATCAGCCGCTCGACGAGTTCAGGTGCGTCGGCCGCCGCATGCGTGATCACGTTGACCACGCCCGCACCGAGCCCCGCTTCGTCCAGCACCGCGCCGATCAGCGCGTGCACGCCGGGGCACGCCTCGGACGCCTTCAGCACGACCGTGTTGCCGCACGCGAGCGGCATCGCCAGCGCACGCGTGCCGAGGATCACCGGCGCGTTCCACGGCGCGATGCCGAGCACGACACCACACGGCACGCGCATCGCGAGCGCGAGATTGCCGGGCACGTCGGACGGGATCACGTCGCCGGCGATCTGCGTCGTCATCGACGCGGCCTCGCGCAGCATGTTCGCCGCGAGCGTCACGTTGAAGCCGATCCAGCCCGGCGTCGCGCCGGTTTCGGCCACGCCGGTCGCGACGAACGCGTCGATGCGCGCGTCCATCAGGTCGGCTGCCTTCAGCAGCAGCCGGCGGCGCTCGGTCGGCGCGAGCGCCGACCAGGCGGGAAACGCGCGGTGCGCGGCGTCGATCGCCGCGTCGGCGC
>NZ_JAAGPG010000627.1:0-240 GCF_017104665.1 Burkholderia sp. Se-20378
GCTGTTTGTGTGTTCTTGATCGTACTCATGTTGTTCTTGTTAGACTTGCAGTATGCAATATGGTTAGATGTTGCGTGGGGTTGTGCAGTCGTGCTAGTGTTGAGTCAGTTATTGTACTTTAGTGTGTGTGTGGCGTTTGTGTGTGTGGTTGAGTGGATGTGTAGGTTGTTCATCTGTGTGAGTTTTTTCTCTCTAGCCTCGTAATCGTTGTTTTTTTTTTTTTTTTTTTTTTTAAGGACC
>NZ_JAAGPG010000628.1:0-4272 GCF_017104665.1 Burkholderia sp. Se-20378
CCGAACGGCCCGTACGTGCTCGGGTTGCTCGACGCGGCGATCGACGGCGCACTGGCAGGCCGGTACGACGCGATCGTCACCGCGCCGCTGCAGAAGAGCACGATCAACGATGCGGGCGTGCCGTTCACCGGCCATACCGAATACCTGGCGGATCGCACGCATACGCCGCGTGTCGTGATGATGCTGGCCGGTACCGGCCACAAGCCGCTGCGCGTCGCGCTCGCGACCACGCATCTGCCGCTGAAGGACGTGTCGGCCGCACTCACGATCGACGGGCTCGTCGAGACGCTCGCGATCATCGATCGCGACCTGCGGCGCGACTTCGGTCTGGCCGCACCGCGCATTCTCGTGACGGGCCTGAACCCGCACGCGGGCGAGAACGGTTATCTCGGCCGCGAGGAGATCGACGTGATCTCGCCGGCGCTGGCCCGCGCGAACGCGCAGGGCATCGACGCGCGCGGCCCGTATCCGGCCGACACGCTGTTCCAGCCGCGCCATCTCGCCGATGCCGATTGCGTGCTCGCGATGTTCCATGACCAGGGCCTGCCCGTGCTGAAGTACGCGACGTTCGGCGAGGGCATCAACGTGACGCTCGGGCTGCCGATCATCCGGACATCGGTCGATCACGGCACGGCGCTCGATCTGGCCGGCACGGGCCGAGCGGATCCGGGCAGCATGATCGCCGCGCTCGACACGGCCGTCACGATGGCGCGTCATCGCCGCACGGCCTGACGCGGCCCGGCTTTACCTCTTTCGTCGTATTTTTCGTTTTACTCAGTCGATGTCGAACAGCAGACAGCACCAAGGCCATTTCGCGCGCAAGCGCTTCGGGCAGAACTTCCTCGTCGATCACGGCGTGATCGACTCGATCGTCTCGACGATCGGCCCCGCGCGCGGCCAGCGCATGGTCGAGATCGGCCCCGGCCTCGGCGCGCTGACCGGGCCGCTGATCGAGCGCCTCGCGACGCCCGAGTCGCCGCTGCATGCGGTCGAGCTCGACCGCGACCTGATCGGGCGCCTGCAGCAACGCTTCGGCGCGCTGCTCGAACTGCACGCGGGCGACGCGCTCGCGTTCGATTTCCGGTCGCTCGCAGCGCCCGGCGACAAGCCGTCGCTGCGGATCGTCGGCAACCTGCCGTACAACATTTCCAGCCCGCTGCTGTTTCACCTGATGACGTTCGCCGATGCGGTCATCGACCAGCACTTCATGCTGCAGAACGAAGTCGTCGAGCGGATGGTCGCGGAGCCGGGCACGAAGGCGTTTTCGCGTCTGTCGGTGATGCTGCAGTACCGCTACGTGATGGAGAAGATGCTCGACGTGCCGCCGGAATCGTTCCAGCCGCCGCCGAAGGTCGATTCGGCGATCGTCCGGATGATTCCGTACGAGCCGCACGAACTGCCGGACGTCGATCCCGTGCTGCTCGGCGAAGTCGTCACCGCCGCGTTCTCGCAGCGCCGCAAGATGCTGCGCAATACGCTCGGCGACTATCGCGAGACGATCGATTTCGACGCGCTCGGCTTCGATCTCGCGCGTCGCGCGGAGGATGTGAGCGTGGCCGAATACGTCGGCGTCGCGCAGGCGCTTGCGGCGGTGCGCAAGGCCGGTTGAGGCCGGGCACGCGAGCTGGACCGGATGTGCGAAAAAGGCTGCCCGGCGGGCAGCCTTTTTTATTGCGTGGATGCGTGCGAGTTGCGCACGGTTGTCATGCCCGCCGGCGTGCCGGCGCGTTGACGAGCGCGATGCCGGTCAGCACGAGCGCGGCCGCGGACATGAAGCGCCAGCCGACCGATTCGCCGAGCAGCAGCACGCCGAACGCGACGCCGAACAGCGGCGACAGGAACGTGAAGACCGACAGCCGCGACGCGCTGTAGCGCGTCAGTAGCCAGAACCACGACAGGTAGCTGACGAACGCGACGATCACCGACTGGTATGCGAGGCTGGCCACCGCGACCGGCGTGACGTGCGCGAACGACACCTGGCCGAACAGTGCGGCCAGCGCGACCAGTACGACCGCCGATACCGCGAGCTGGTAGAACAGCGTCTTGCTCGCGCTCGCCCGCGCGAGCGCCGTCGAGCGCACGACGACCGTCGTCGCAGCCCACATCGCGCCGCCGAGGATCCCGAGCGCATCGCCTGCCAGCCCGGCCAGTACCGATGCGCCGGGCGCACGCGGCTTCAGGAAGCCGTCCGCGAATGCGAGCGCGATGCCGGCGAATGCCAGGCCGACGCCGGCCCACTGCGTGCGCTGCAATCGTTCGCCCGGTGCGAACAGGTGCAGGCCGAGCGCGGTGAAGCACGGCGCCGTGTACAGGAAGATCGCCATGTGCGACGCACTCGTCAGCGTCAGCCCGAAGAACACGCAGATGAATTCGCCGGCGAACAGCGCCCCGGCCGCGAGACCCGCGCCGAACGTGCCGTCTGCCTGGAACAGCGGCGTACCGCGCGAGCGGGCCCAGCCCCATAGCAGCACCGCCGCGATCACCGAGCGCAGCCCGGCCTGGAACATCGGCGCGATCGCGGCGTTCGTGCTCTTGATTGCGACCTGCTGGAAGCCCCAGATCGCGCACAGCAGCAGCATCAGGCCGACGGCGCGCGTGTCGAGCGCACGGCGCACGGGGGCGGCGGTGAGCGTGGTCATCGGCGAACCTCGCCGGTTCGTGGTGACTGCAGGATCGGGAGGGGCGCGCATCCGGCGCGCTCGAATCGGCGGTTTCGCACGGCAGTGTGGCTGTAGGGGAGAGTGGTGGTCGCGTTCGGGCAGTGTGGGATGCCCGTTTTTGGTGCGGGGTGGAACGATGTTACCCGATCGGCGCGGTAGCCGGGCGAGCCGGAACGTGCTGTTTTCCGCCGTTACGGTTGCGCTGGCCGGTGCGGACGGGCCGTATCGGCCGCGCGCCGGCCTTGAGCTTCCGGTTGGCCGTCCGGCCAGGCGCCCCCGGCTGGGCGCCCCCGGCGAAGTTCACCCGACTCTGGTAGAGTTCCCGGTTCTGGAAAGTCCCCACAGGAGTACAACACATGCGATTGCTGCATACGATGCTGCGAGTCGGCGATCTCGACCGCTCGATCAAGTTCTACACCGAATTGCTCGGCATGAAGGTGCTGCGCCGCGACGACTATCCGGAAGGCAAGTTCACGCTCGCATTCGTCGGCTACGGCGATGAAAGCAACAACACGGTGATCGAACTGACCCACAACTGGGACACCCCGTCCTACGACCTCGGCAACGGCTTTGGCCACCTCGCGCTGGAAGTCGACGACGCGTACGCGGCCTGCGACAAGATCAAGGCGCAAGGCGGCAAGGTCACGCGCGAAGCGGGCCCGATGAAGCACGGTACGACCGTGATCGCGTTCGTCGAGGATCCGGACGGCTACAAGATCGAGTTCATCCAGAAGAAGGCGCATTGAGCGCCGGATGAGCCGGGCTGCGGCGTGCGATGTGCGCCGCAGCAGCAAAAAAGGGCGATGCGGGGTGACCCGCATCGCCCTTTTTCGTTGGCGGCGACGCCATGCGCGTCAAAGCGACGGCAGCAGCTCGGGCGGGTGATGCTTGAGCGTGTGCCGCGCTTCGCGGAACTCGGGGAAGATCGATTCGACGGTCTGCCAGAAGGCCGGGCTGTGGTTCATCTCGCGCAGGTGCGACAGCTCGTGCGCGACGACGTAGTCGATGATCGACATCGGGAAATGGATCAGCCGCCAGTTCAGCCGGATCTTGCCGTCGCTCGAGCAGCTGCCCCAGCGCGTTGCGGCCGACGACAACGCGTACATCGAATACGTGACGCCGAGTTTCTCCGCGTAGACGACGAGGCGCTCGCCGAAGATCCGCTTGGCTTCGCCCTGCAGCCAGCCCTGCACGCGATCCTTGATCTGCTGCATGTCGGCCTGGAGGGGCAGCGGCAGCGAGAGCCGCAGCGCATCGGCGTCGAACGCGACGGCGCCCGCGCCGAGCGCGATCGTCACCGTCTTGCCGAGATACGGGAGCTGCGCGCCGTCGCGCCAGTCGATCTGCGGCAGCGCGCGCTGCTCGGTGCGCGTCTTCCACTCCGCGAGCTTCGCGAAGATCCAGCGTTGTTTCTCGAAGATCGCGGCTTCGATGTCGGCGAGCGTGACCCAGCGCGGCGCGGTGATCGACAGCCCGCTGCCGTCGATCGTGAAGCCGATCGTGCGGCGCGCGGAGCGCTTCAGGCGGTATTCGAGCACGCGGCTGTCGAGTGCGAACGTGCGCACGCGCGAGCGGTCGGGCGCCGGGCCCGGATCGAGCGGCGCGGCGGGTG
>NZ_JAAGPG010000629.1:0-376 GCF_017104665.1 Burkholderia sp. Se-20378
GGGGGGGAGGGGGGGGGGGGGGGGGGGGGGGGGGGGGGGGGGGGGGGGGTGGGGGGGGGGGGGGGGGGGGGGGGGGGGGGGGGGGGGGGGGGGGGGGGGGGGGGGGGGGGGTGGGGGGGGGGGGGGGGGGGGGGGGGGGGGGGGGGGGGGGGGGGGGGGGCGGGGGGGGGGGGGGGGGGGGGGGGGGGGGGGGGGGGGGGGGGGGGGGGGGGGGGGGGGGGGGGGGGGGGGGGGGGGGGGGGGGGGGCGGGCGGGGGGGGGGGGGGGGCGGGCGGGGGGGGGGGGGGGGGGGCGGGGGGGCGGGGGGGGGGGGGGGGGGGTGGGGGGGGGGGGGGGGGTGGGGCGGGGGGGGGGGGGGGGGGGGTTTTTTTTTTTT
>NZ_JAAGPG010000630.1:0-3813 GCF_017104665.1 Burkholderia sp. Se-20378
TTTGCTTCGGCATCGTGCTCGGCGGCGACAGCGTCGCGCGCAAGAAGCCCGACCCGTCGCGAGACGAGGCGTGATAAGGTGTCGGCCGATGCGCCGCCATCCGGCGTTGGCGGCCGCACGCTACTGACTGTATAAAAAGGATGCCAACGATGTTCGGCGAGATCGCCCGTTTTCTGCTCAATACCGTCTTCACGCTGTTCGGCGCCGCGCTGATCCTGCGCGTCTGGATGCAGGCCGTCCGCGTGCCGCCGTACAACCCCGTCACGCAGGCCGTGCTGCAGGCGACCAACTGGCTCGTGCTGCCGCTGCGCCGCGTGATCGCGGGCGTACGCGGCATCGACTGGGCCAGCGTGGTCGCCGCGCTGCTCACCGCGCTCGTCTACGTCGTGCTGATGGTCGTGATGGCCGGTTTCGACCCGGCCTCGGTGATCGCGACGCTCGTCGTGGTCGCGCTGCTCACCGTCGTGAAGTGGGCGCTCAATCTCGTGATCTGGATGACGATCCTGATGGCGCTGCTGTCGTGGCTCAACCCGCGTTCGCCGGCGATGCCGATCCTCTTCCAGCTCACCGCGCCGTTCCTGAACCCGCTGCGCCGCATCATCCCGAATCTCGGCGGCATCGACCTGTCGCCGATCCTGCTGTTCGTGATCGTGCAGGTGCTGCTGATGATCGTCACGCGCGCCGCCGTGTCGCTGACGATGTTCGGGATCTGACGCCGTACCCCTACGCCGCCGGCCCCTGCGCCGGCGGTGCGCCGAGCGTGTCGATCACGCCGAAGCGCGCCGGCATCATCGCGTAGCACACGCGCACCTTCTCGCGCGACAACCGGTCGAGCAAGCGCTGCGCCTCGTCCTCGGTGACGATGAATTCGATCTCGATCGCGAGCGACCCCTGCAGTTCGAAAAAGCGGTCCTCGTGCAGCACGCGATGCTGGCCGAACCCGGCCATCGCGCGAAACGCGGAACCGCCCGCGACGCCCATCCGGCTCGCCTCCTCCAGCAGCCATTCCCACAGCGGTTTCCAGTGCAGCCGGTGCTTCTCGTGCACATAGAAGCGCAGGAAGATCTTGTCCATCGCACCCTCCGATGGCGGCACGCTCAGGCCGCCGCGAGCCACGCGCGCGCGGTCCACATGCCGAGCGCCGTCAGCGCGAACGATCCAGTCAAGTGTAGGGCAGCCACCGCAAACGCCCATCCGAATTCGCCCTGCACCGCATGCGTCATCACTTCGACCGAATAGGTCGAGAACGTCGTGAGGCCGCCGAGAAAGCCCGTGATCACGAACAGCCGCCACTCGGGCGGCAGCCCGACGCGGGTCGTGAACACGACGGCGGCGATGCCGATCACGTAACCGCCGATCAGGTTCGCGGCGAGCGTGCCAAGCGGCACGGCGGGAAAGAATTCGTTGAGCGCGAGACTCAGGAACCAGCGCAGCAGCGCGCCGAGCCCGGCGCCGACGAAGATCGCGACGATCGAATAGAACAAGGGCGCTCCCGGTCGATGATGCGGCTGGAGTCAGCCGCCGGCCCCCGGTTACCCGGGGCGAGGTGCGCTCCCGGACGCTTGCGGTGCTTGCGCGGGCGGCACACGCTGAACTGTATGCGGATTCACCGCGCCCCTGCAACGGCGACCGCCTGCGGGATGCCGGCCCGTTCGGATCGTCTCGCCCGCCCGCAGGCTCACGCGCGTGGCCAGGCCGCGTCGAGCGCGCTCAGCGTCGCCAGTGCGCCGCCCTTCAGGCCGATCACGTCCGCACGACGCGCATGCGCTTCGCGTGCGTTGATGCGGATCACGTCGGCGCCGAGGCGCTCGCTCAGCAGGCGCACGGTCGGGATCGCGGTGCCCGCGCCGATCTCGACCACGGCGACGCGCCCGGCTTGCGCGATCCAGTCTTCCAGCGCACGCTCCTGCGCGTCGTAGTGCGCACCGAGCCAGCCGGTATCGCCGAACATCAGGATGTTCGGCCGCGCGAGGCCGCCGCAGTGCGGACAGCGCGGCATGTCGCCGATGAGGCGGCAGGTGGCTTCGTCGACGTCCGGCACGAACGGCGCTGCATCCCACGTGTCGTCCGAACAGGGGCGCAGGCACTGCATTGCGTGGATCGAGCCGTGGATCTCGACGATCCGCGCCGGATCGAAGCCGGCTTTCTGGAACTGGCCGTCGACATTGCTCGTCAGCACGAAGCCGCCGTTCGGCATCGCGTCGATCCAGCGACGCAGGATCGCGAAGCCCGCATGCGGCACCGTCGCACGATAGAGCGCGAGACGGTGTCCGTAGAAGCCCCACGCGAGCGGCGCGCGTGCGCGGAATGCGTGCGGCGATGCGATCTCGTGGAACTCGAAACGCTCGTGGCGCAGCGCCGGATACGCACGCCAGAAGCCGTCCGTGCCGCGAAAATCCGGCAGCCCGGAATCGACGCCGATACCGGCGCCGGCCGTCACGAGCAATGCGTCGGCGCGCGCGAGCGCGGCAACGGCGGAAGCGACGAGATCGGCGGGCAGTTGCGCGGCGGCGGCAGCAGCGGCAGCAGCGGTGGAGTCAGCGGAATCGGAATACGACATGATGGAGCGGAGGTAGCGTCGAGCGGTGCGCGAGTGGCGTCGCGATCATACGCCGGTTCGCGCGCGGCGCGGCACGCGCGATGCAACGGCATGACGCGACGCTCGCCTAGCCGCGGTCGGTGCGGATGTCCGGTCGATGCGAGGAGGCGCCGCGCCCGGGCACCTCCCCGCCTGCTCAGCTTTGTGAATCGTCCTGTACGACCGGAATTTCGTCAGCCGCAAAATAGACCGGCTTGCCGAGCTGCCTAGCAAGACCGACGTCCATATCCGCCCCGCGCGACGCGCCGTCGATACGCAGCACCGCATCGCAGCGGCGCAGCAGCCGGTGCGCGGCCGGATACAGGAACGCTTCGCTGATCGCGTCGCCGACCTGTCGCGACCCGGCCGCAACGGCGAGCGGCAGCGACACCCACTCGCCGATCATCGGCATGTGTCCGCGGCGATACACGGCGAGCGCCGCCTCCTCCAGCCGGTGCAGATTGGCGGCGATGCGTGCGGGATCGCCGTCCGTGCCGCTGCGATAGGGGCCGGCGACCAGCACGAGCAGCGGCGTCATGCCGTGCACGCGCCGGCGGTTTCCCGCAGCGCGACGTACTGGAGCAGCATGATCGTCTTCCCATCGACGATCTCGCCTCGCTCGATCGCGTCCAGTGCCGCCTGCAACGGCATCTCGACGACCTCGAGATCCTCGCCCTCTTCCGCGACGCCGCCGCCATCGCCGGTGCGCAACGATGCGTCGTATTCACCGACGAAGAAATGCAGCTTCTCCGTCACCGAGCCCGGGCTCATGAATGCCTCGAACACCTTGCGTACGCCGCGCACGCGATAGCCCGTCTCCTCCTCGGCCTCCGCGCGGATGCGCGCTTCGGGCGTCGCGTCGTCGAGCAGGCCGGCGGCGGCCTCGAGCAGCATGCCGTCGTGCCCGCTGACGAACGCCGGCATCCGGAACTGCCGCGTCAGCAGCACGTCGCCCGTCTCCGCATTGCGCAGCAGGATGGTCGCGCCATTGCCGCGATCGTAGGTCTCGCGGCTCAGGCGCTGCCACGTTCCGTCGCGGCGCAGGAAATCGAACGTCACCTTCTTCAGCACATACCAGTCATCGGACAGCACCATCGTATCGACGATGCGGACACGGTCCCGCGTTGCAGCCATCCCAGCCTCCAGTTCGACAAAAGACGGCGCCCATGGTAACGTGCATATTCGTGCAACTTCAAGAAATTTCGTGCAGACACGATGCTGACGACACAACGCAA
>NZ_JAAGPG010000631.1:0-266 GCF_017104665.1 Burkholderia sp. Se-20378
AAGCGTGTAGATAGCGGGGGTCGCCGTAGAATTAAAAAAAAAAAAAAAAAAAAAAAAAAAAAAGCAATAGACACCGTGTAAAAAGCAAATAAATACAAGACAATAAGCACCAGAAGCTCTATAATGCTGAGTTGTCTACGAATATTCTACTACCGTACAACACGTCATCCACGATACACTCATCAATCCATGCAACACTACGATCTCTTCCACATCTGATACAAACAGTCCACATATTCTAAGACATAATACATGAACAGCTAGAT
>NZ_JAAGPG010000632.1:0-265 GCF_017104665.1 Burkholderia sp. Se-20378
CGCAGGTGTATGCATGACAAGGACGTCACTCTCGTGTGACTCGATGTCATGTGGCATGCGTGAGTAGTGGGACATCTGTATTGGTAGTTGATTACGCGTATTGGCGATATTTGTACTCCACGGTGTCGATAGTCTGGGTGGCTGCATCATTGGTCATTGCGTCATAATGTCTATACTGTGGTTATAGAGTGACTTCTGGAGGGTCGTGTACTGTTTTTTTTTTTTTTTTTTTTAATGCTACGGCCACCCCCGAGCTCTACACGCT
>NZ_JAAGPG010000633.1:0-4235 GCF_017104665.1 Burkholderia sp. Se-20378
TGCCGACCAGCCGCCCGCGCCGCACGCGCAGCCCTTTCTTCGCGAGCGCCGGCGCGAGGCCGCCGAGCGTGCTGAGCGTGTTGCCGCCGTGCGCGTGGCAGATCGCCATGCCGAGCGCATCGGCCGCGTCGGAGCCCGGTTGTCCCGAGAGGTTGAGCAGGCGCGTGACCATTTCCTGCATCTGCGTCTTGGTCGCGCGGCCGTAGCCGACCACCGCCTGCTTGAGTTGCAGCGCCGTGTATTCGGCAACGGGCAGGCCGCCCGCGACGAGGCCGCAGATCGCGGCGCCGCGCGCCTGGCCGAGCAGCAGCGTCGACTGCGGGTTCACGTTGACGAACACCTTTTCGATCGCGGACTGGTCGGGGGCGTGCTCGCGCACGATGGTCGAGACGCCCTGGAAGATCGTGCCGAGCCGGGTGGCCAGGTCGGCGGTCGGCGTGCGGATCACGCCGCTCGCAACATACGCGAGCCGGTGGCCGCTGACGTCGATGATGCCGAAGCCGGTGACGCGCAGGCCGGGGTCGATGCCGAGAATTCGCATGGGTAAGGAGAAAAGCCTGATGCAGCGATACTACAACGAATGGTGCGGTGCGCCGGCCGCACGGTCGCGTACGAGAGCGCCGCGCAATAAAAAACCCGGCGGGTGCGATGCCGCCGGGTTGTCGTGCAGCGGCCGCGCGGGCCGCGTGCGATCAGTGACGGAAGTGGCGCACGCCCGTCAGGATCATCGCGATGTTGTGCTCGTCGGCTGCAGCGATCACTTCGTCATCGCGCATCGAGCCGCCCGGCTGGATCACGCAGGTCGCGCCCGCTGCCACGACGACGTCGAGGCCGTCGCGGAACGGGAAGAACGCGTCCGATGCCACTGCCGAACCGGCCAGCGTCAGGCCTGCGTTCTGCGCCTTGATGCTCGCGATGCGTGCGGAATCGACACGGCTCATCTGGCCTGCGCCGACGCCGAGCGTCATGCCGTTGCCGCAGAACACGATCGCGTTCGACTTCACGTACTTCGCGACACGCCATGCGAACAGCAGGTCGTCCATTTCCTTCGCGGTCGGCTGGCGCTTCGTGACGACGCGCAGCTCGCTCGGCTGCACGTTCTTCGAGTCGAGCGACTGCACGAGCAGGCCGCCGCCCACGCGCTTCAGGTCGAAGGCGTTATGGCCGTCGCCGAGCGCGATCTCGAGCAGGCGCACGTTCTGCTTCGCGGCGAACACCTGCTTCGCGGCATCGGAGAACGACGGTGCGATCAGCACTTCGACGAACTGCTTCGCGACAGCCTGGGCCGCCGCTTCGTCGACTTCGCGGTTGAACGCGATGATGCCGCCGAACGCCGACGTCGGGTCCGTCTGGAACGCCTTCGCGTACGCGTCGGCCGAATCGTTGCCGACCGCGACGCCGCACGGGTTCGCATGCTTGATGATCACGCAGGCCGGCGCGTCGAACGTCTTCACGCATTCCCACGCTGCGTCCGAATCGGCGATGTTGTTGTACGACAGTTCCTTGCCCTGCAGCTGGCGGTAGTTCGCCAGCGCGCCGGCCGGCGTCGCGAGGTCGCGGTAGAACGCGGCGCTCTGGTGCGGGTTCTCGCCGTAGCGCAGGTCCTGCACCTTGTCGAACGCCAGGTTCAGCGTCGCCGGGTACGCGTTGCGCGACGCGTGCTTCAGTTCGTCGGTCAGGCTCGTCAGGTAGTTCGTGATCGCGCCGTCGTATTGCGCGGTGTGCGCGAACACCTTCGTCGCGAGGCGGAAGTTGGTCGCGTAGCCGACCGCATTGTCGTTCGCCTTCATTTCATCGAGCACGACCGCGTAATCGGCCGGATCGACAACAACCGTCACGTCGCGGTGGTTCTTCGCGGCCGAGCGCAGCATCGTCGGGCCGCCGATGTCGATGTTCTCGATCGCGTCGGCGAGCGTGCAGTCGTCCTTCGCGATCGTCGCGACGAACGGGTACAGGTTCACGACGAGCAGGTCGATCGTCGGGATGCCGTGCTGTTCCAGCGCCTGCATGTGCTCGGGCAGGTCGCGGCGGGCCAGGATGCCGCCGTGCACCTTCGGGTGGAGCGTCTTCACGCGCCCATCGAGCATTTCCGGGAAGCCCGTGTAATCAGCCACTTCGGTCACGGGCAGGCCGGCGTCGGCGAGCAGTTTCGCGGTGCCGCCCGTCGACAGCAGCTTGACGCCGAGGTCGGACAGCGACTTCGCGAAGTCGACGATGCCGGTCTTGTCGGAAACGGAAATGAGCGCTTGCTTGATCATGATGGAACCACCAATAGCCAGGGAAACGGGGACGGGACGGCTGCCTACAGCAGGCCGTGCTGCTGCAGCTTCTTGCGCAGCGTATTGCGATTGATGCCGAGGTACTCCGCGGCGAGCGACTGGTTGCCGCCTGCCTGTACGAGCACGACCTCGAGCATCGGCTTTTCGACGCAGGACATCACCATTTCATAGACGTCGTGCGGATTGGAGCCGTCTAGATCCCGGAAATACACGTCCAGGCTCTCGCGGACACATTGTTCGATGTTGTGCTTGCTCATGCTGCTAACTGGTTATGGTCGTCCGACTCGCCCTGGCCGTTTTCCTCTTCGTCATCGACGTAGACGAGGTGGTCCGACAGCGCCTTTTGCGCCTCGAAGAATGCATTGACGGCGGCGAGCTGCTCGCGGGTGGAATCGAGCGTGTTCATCCTGTGCCGGAACCCGTTGGCACCGGAAAGGCCGCGAGTGTACCAGCCGATGTGCTTGCGCGCAGTACGGACTCCCGTGAATTCACCATAGAAAGCGTAGTGGTCTTCCAGGTGTTCGTTCATCACGTGCTGGATCTCGTCGATCAGCGGCGGGGGCAGCAGCTCACCGGTTTGCAGGAAATGATCGATTTCGCGGAACAGCCATGGCCGACCTTGCGCGGCACGACCGATCATCAGGGCGTCGGCGCCGGTTGCGTCGAGCACGGCCTTCGCCTTCGCGGGCGACGTGATGTCGCCGTTCGCGACCACCGGAATCCGCACCGCTGCCTTCACGGCCGCGATGGTGTCGTATTCGGCGTCGCCGCGGTACAGGTCGGCGCGCGTGCGGCCGTGCACGGTGAGCATCGAGATGCCGGCGGCTTCGGCGAGGCGCGCGACCGTGATCGCGTTCTTGTGCTCGCGATCCCAGCCGGTGCGGATCTTCAGCGTGACGGGCACCGCATCGGGCCCCGTACCGACCGCCGCGACGACGGCCTCGACGATGCGCTGCACGAGCGGCTCGTTCTGCAGCAGCGCGGAGCCGGCCGCGACGTTGCAGACCTTTTTCGCCGGGCAGCCCATGTTGATGTCGATGATCTGCGCGCCGTTGTCGACGTTGTAGCGGGCCGCTTCGGCCATCATCGCCGGATCGGCGCCGGCGATCTGGACCGCGATCGGCTCGACCTCGCCTTCGTGGTTCGCGCGCCGCATCGTCTTCGCGCTTTTCCACAGCTGCGCGTTGGACGCGACCATCTCGGACACGGCGTAACCGGCTCCCAGCCGCTTGCAGAGCTGGCGGAACGGACGATCCGTCACGCCGGCCATCGGGGCGACGAACAGGTTGTTACGCAATACGTGAGGGCCGATAACGGGCATCGCAATGGCACCGCCCGCGGCGGGCGCGGGCAGGGAAAGGGCAGACGGAAACGCGCATTTTACCGTATTCCCATGCCCCGCCGATTTGACCCGGTTTGAGTGGCGCGACTGTGCGCGCCGCGCGTCAGTTGCGCTGGCCGAACATCATCTGGCGCGCGATCACTTTCTTGAGCGGCGGCACGAACTCGAGCGCGGTGAGCGCGGCGCCGCGCAGCAGCGGGAGCGGGCCCGAATCGATCGTGAACAGGCGAGCCAGCGTGTCGGTCGCGCCGATCGTGAAGCGCCGGTCGAGTGCGCGGCGTGCGTTGAAGGTGGCGAGCGCGGTCGCTTCGAAGCCTTGCGCGGACAGCGTATCGACGAGCGTATGCGCATCGCGCAGCCCGAGGTTGAGCCCCTGGCCCGCGACGGGGTGCAGGGTTTGCGCGGCATTGCCGACGATCGCGACGCGGCCGTTGACGAGCGTTTGAGCGGCGTTCAGGCCGAGCGGGAACGACGCGCGGCCCGCGATCGCGACGAAGTCGCCCATGCGTTCGCCGAACGCGTTGCCGAGCTCGCGCAGGAACGCGTCGTCGGGCAGCGCGGCGCGGCGCGCCGCTTCGTCGGGCGTACAGCACCAGACGAGCGCGTACTCGGCC
>NZ_JAAGPG010000634.1:0-4025 GCF_017104665.1 Burkholderia sp. Se-20378
TGAACCGGCGCACGAGCCCCGCTCTCGCCGCATTCGCGACCGGTACTGCGCTGCGCTACTTCGATTTCAACGACGCCTATGCGGGCAAGGAGACCGGCCATCCGAGCGACAACGTCGCCGCGTGCCTCGCGGTGGCCGAAGCGCAGCACGCCACCGGTCGCGACCTGATCCTGTCGATTGCGATCGCGTACGAAATCGCGTGCCGGCTGATGGACGCCGCCGCCATCAGCCCGCGCGGCTGGGACCACACCTGCTACAGCCTGCCCGCCGTCGCGCTCGCCGCGGGCAAGCTGATGCGCCTGCCCGCGCCGCAGCTCGTGCAGGCGGTGAACCTGTCGCTCAACAGCCATCTCGCGCTGAACCAGACGCGGGTGCAGCAGTTGTCCAACTGGAAGGCGCTCGCCGACGCGGACGCGGCGCGCAACGCGGTGTTTTCGACCGAACTCGCCCGTGCCGGCCTCACCGGTCCCGCGCCGATCTTCGAAGGAACGGCCGGGTTCTTCGAGCAGGTGTCGGGGCCGTTTACGCTCGATACGGGCGAATTCGGCGGGCGCGGCGGCACGTTCCGGATCGGCAAATGCTTCGTGAAGTTCTATCCGGCGCAGGGGCTCACGCAAACGGCGATTCCGGCCGCGCTCGCGGTCGCCGCGCAGGTCGGCGACCTGCGGCGCATCCGCCGCATCGAGATCCACACGACCGAAGTCGGCTACGTGACGGCCGGCCGCGATCCGGAGAAATGGGCGCCGTCGACCCACGAAACCGCCGATCACAGCCTGCCTTACATCGTCGCGCGGGCGATGCTCGACGGCGACATCACGACCCGAAGCTATGCGAGCGCCGCGCTGCGCGACCCGGCCTTGCGCGCGCTGATCGACAAGATCACGGTCAGTGCGGATCCGGCGCTGACGGCCCGCTATCCCGCGCATGCGCCGAATCGCGTGACGGCCGTGTGCGACGACGGCGCGATTCATGCGAAGCAGGTGGACGATCTGCCGGGTTCGCCGGCGCAACCGATGCAGCGCGACGACTATGAAGCGAAGTTCACGAAGAATTGCCGGCCGCACTGGAGCGCGGCACGCATGCGCGCCGCGCTCGACGCCCTGTGGCGGCTCGATGAACAGCCCGACGTCGCAACGCTGCCGCCGCTGTTCGTCGTGAGCTGACCGATGCACGGCCGGCGCCACGCGACGTCACACTCAGCCGACGCCGTACGCGTCCGCCGCGACGTCGTCCGAGAGCGACTCCGCCGCCGCGATGATCATGCGACGCATCCAGCCGTGCGCGTTGCTCGCGTCGTACCGCTGATGCCAGTACAGCGACCACGTGACCGGCTCCATCGCGAGCGGCAGTTCGCGGATCACGAGACGCGGATCGCCGAGACTCAGCGCGTGCCGCTCCGACATGATCACCGCGTACGGCAGTGCATCGAGCATGTTCGGCACGACGAGCCAGTGCGGCACGTTGAGCACGATCCGGCGCTTGCAGCGCATGTTCGCGAGCAGGTTGTCGATCAGGCTGTGGTCGACCGGGTTGATCGACACGTTGAGGAAGTCGAGCGCGAGGAACCGTTCGAGCGTCAGCGGCTTGTCCGCGTCGGGATGGTTGCGGCTCAGCATGCAGACCATCCGGTCGTGAAAGACGGTTTCCGACGACAGCGTGCCGGAATGCTCGAGGCCCGCGCTGATCGCCATGTCGAGCCGCCCCGCTTCGAGCGCTTCGGCCGTCTTGGCCGCGCTCGGATGCACGACGTCCAGGCCGATATTCGGCGCCGCCGTGCGCATGCGTTGCAGCAATGCGGGCAGCAAAAGCAATTCGGTCAGATCCGACATTCTGACCGTGAAATGACGTTCCGACGTAAAGGGCTGGAATTGATAATCCGATTCAAATAATTCTTCTATTTGTTGCATGATTTGTCGGACTGGCGAGATCAGCGCCTGGGCGCGCGGCGTCAACTCCATCCCGATCGCGCCGCGCGCGAGGATCTCGTCGTTGAACAGATACCGCAGGCGCGACAGCGCATTGCTGACGGCCGGCTGCGTCAGGCCGACCTTCAGGCCGGCTCGCGTCACCTGTTTCTCGGTCAGCAGCGCATCGAGTATGACCAGCAGGTTCAGGTCGATCGAACGTAGATTCATGATTGAGACCATCCACTAAGCGGGTTAATCGCACCCCGGTTCACGATTATCGCAATGGGGAAATCCCCTAATATTTAGTGCAATAAACGAGAATAGTCCAATCTTGACGTTTCAATATTTTTTATATAACTGCCGCCATTGATTCGGTTTTCGATTTAAACGACTCGTTTTCCAGTGATTTTTCTGAAAAACGAGTCAATCGGAGCCGCGAATCGATGGGGGAAACGGCTGACGCCGACAATCGCGCTCGGGCCGCTGCCCGCCCGCGCATCAGACCGTCGCGACCGGATTCACCGGCGCACCGACCAGGCCCCGGATATGCAGCGGGGGCGCGGTCAGCAGGAACCGGTTTCGCCGATGCGCACGCAGCCAGTTCGCGAGCGGCGTCAGATGCCACAGCTCGCCGAGGTGGATGCCGAGCTTGAACAGGCACAGCTCGTGCAGCGGCATCAGCGCACCCGGCTGCGCGAGCGGCTGCGCATGCTGCGGCCGCTCCTCGATCGCATGGTTGTCGGCCACGAGCGCGGCAAGCCGCGACTCGTCGATCCACTGCAGCAGGCGGGCGTCGCTGCTGTCCAGCACGCAGGCGCTCCCGACGGTCGCGGGCGACCCGCTCTCGTCGTTCAGCAGCAGGTCGGCGAACCCGGTGTGGATGCAGACGATGTCGCCCTGCTCGACGCGCACGTCGTCTTCCTCCATCACGCGCATCAGCTGCGCGTAGCCGACTTTCGTGCGGGCGTCGCCGAAGTGATGCCGCAGATCGATCAGCACGCCGCGCCCCTGCACGCCCGTCCGCGCCATCACCTCGATGCCGAGGGCGCGCGCGCCGCCGGTGGCGTCCCCTTCCTGCGGCACCCGCAGATGCTCGCCCATCCGGAAACCGTTGTAGAACACGATTTCGGGCACGCCGTCGCCGTCCGCATCGAATACGCCGCCGACATGCGCGAGACCGTCCCATTGCGTCGAGAACTGCGAATGCATGCAGAAGGAATCGTCGCAGACCACGTCGGTTGCGTTCGCTACCTGTTCGTCCGCGCGATAGCCGAAGTACGGCTTGCCGCCCAGCAGCGCCGGCATGATGGCCGGCGGCCGGCGGCGCGCGTTCAGCCCGCCGCCACGCGGCACGTCGAGCGGCAGGCTCAACGAGAACGACAGGCCTTCGCGCACCTCGGCGACGCCCTGCCGCACGTTGTCCGGAGTCAGCCAGTTCAACCGTCCTTTCTGGTCGTCCGGACCGAAATCGCCCCAGTTCGAGCCGGGCGGCCGCTTGTTCCAGCGTGGTGTGCTCAAGATGGATCCCCTCCTTTCAGGTTCGAATGCGCGCCGGACGTCAACGCCGCCAGCGCGTCGAGCGGCGCGTCGTCGGCGAGCGCCTGCACCGCGTCGCGCAGTTCGAGCGCGTGCGGCAAGCCGATCGTCGAACTCGCCGCGAGCACGAACTTCGCGACGAGCTCCTGTTCGGTCAACGGCCGCGAATTGGTGCCCTTGCTCGACTCCACTCGCGCCTCGCGCACCTGTCCGTCGCGCAGTTCCACCCGCAGCACGGCGGGCAGGAAATGCGGGAACCGCTCGTCGCACCACGGATCGGCGACGCAGCGCACCTTCGCGGCCAGCGCACGGCGCGCGGGGTCCCGCACGAGCTCGTCGTCGAAATCGTCGAACCAGACGCCGAGCCCGCCGCCGCCGAGCAGCGCGGCCGCGACGGTGTACGGCCCCGAGAACGCCGCCGCATAGCCGTCCGGCGGATTGGCCTTCAACTCGGCGGGTTCGCCGATCGTGCGCAGCGTCGACGCCGCGACCCGCAGTTCGGCGGACACCACGTCGTCGGCCGTCACGCCCTGCGCCTTCAACTGCAACGCCGCGTCGATGCCCGGATGCGTGAAGTGGTTG
>NZ_JAAGPG010000635.1:0-266 GCF_017104665.1 Burkholderia sp. Se-20378
AAGCGTGTCGGTCTCGGTGGGTGCCGGATCATTAAAAAAAAAAAAACAAAAAAAAAAAAAAAACAAAACACAAAAAGAAACGCAACAACAACGCCTGCCAAAAATCACACACGAGTCAGCCGACGCACCTGCACACTCAGGTCCACGCGTGTCAAGACCACGCACTAACCAGCTCCGACCACACAGCCGCCCGAGCATGCACTACCACATACTGCATCACAGCCTTACTCGACGCACCCACGCACTACCAAGAACAAACGAAGAAA